>CANHSW010000067.1 GCA_947463165.1 Cyanobacteriota bacterium | reverse complement strand
GGTGGGCGTGCGCTCCTGCGGCTGCAGCGGCATGAGTTACACGATGGATTTCATCGAGGCGGCAGCGATCCGCCCCGACGACGCCAGCTATGCCTACGAACCCGAGGGGGTGGCGCCGTTTCGGGTGGTCTGCGATCCCAAGAGCCTGCTGTACATCTACGGGATGCAGCTGGATTTCTCCACCTCCCTGATCGGCGGCGGTTTCAACTTCACCAACCCCAACGCCACCCAGACCTGCGGCTGCGGCAGCTCCTTCAACGTCTGAGCTGGCCGGCTGGCTAACCGCCTTGGCTTGGGGGGCTCACCAGCGGCATGGGAATCTGACTCCATAGCCGATTGATCCGCCGCTGCCATGACGGCCTCCAGCCCCGAGACGGCCTCCAGCCCAGAAGCCCAGACAACCCCGAGCGGCGAGTCGCTGTTCGAGCAGGCCATTGGCCGCTACAGCGCCGGTGCGCCGATCGATAGCCTGATCGCAGACTTCAGCGCCATCACCGAACAGGCCCCGCGCCATTCAGCGGGCTGGACCTGCCTGGCCTGGTTGCAGCTGCTGGCCGACCAACCGCTGGCGGCGATGAAATCCGCCAAGGTGGCGGTGCGACTGAACCCCCAGGATCCCCAGAGCCGCATCAACCTCAGCCTGGCGATGCTCGAAACCGGCACCAAGGGGGTGCGTGAACATATCGACCTGGCCCGAAAGGTGCTGGCCCTAGCGCCGGAATTGGCCACTGAACTGCAGGATTCAATCGCCGATGGGCTGGCCCGCAAACCCAACTGGCAGGCCATGCTCAAGGTGCAGGCTTGGCTCCAGGAAAATTGAGCTAGGGCTAAGGCTGGCTTGAATTGGTCGAGTTGTTGAGTTTTTGAGTCGTTGAAGCCCGTCTTACTGCTGAGCAACGGCCACGGGGAAGACCTCAGCGGTGCCCTGCTGGCCGCGGCCCTGCAGCGACTGGGCGTGGCGGTGCAGGCCTTGCCCCTGGTGGGCCACGGCGATCCCTACCGCCGCCAGGGCATCGCCGTGCTGGGCCATACCCGCAGTTACAGCACCGGCGGCTTGGGCTACACCAGCCTGGCCGGCCAGCTCACGGAACTGATCCAGGGCCAGGTGCTCTACCTTCTGGGCCGCTATGCGCTGCTGCGCCGCCACCGCCGCCGCTATGCGCTGGTGGTGGCGGTGGGCGACATCGTGCCGCTGCTGGGGGCCTGGCTGAGTGGACGGCCCACGGCGGTGTATTTGGTTGCCTATTCGAGCCACTACGAGGGTCGGCTGCGGCTGCCCTGGCCCTGCGGCTGGCTGCTGCGCCAAGCACGGCTACTGGCGGTGTGGAGCCGCGATGCCCTCACCGCCAGCGATCTCCAGGCCCAGCTGGGCCGCCCCGTGAGCTTCCTGGGCAACCCCTTCCTCGACCCGGTGGCCCCCGATCAAATTCTGGCCTCCGGCCAGGGGAGCGTGGCCTCCGGCCAGGGGAGCGTGGCCTCCGGCCAGGGGAGCGTGGCCTCCGGCCAGGGGAGCGTGGCCTCCGGCCAGGGGAGAGCGGCCTCCGGTGAACCAGCCGCCTCCGGTGAACCAGTCGCCTCCGGCAGGGGGGCCTCGGCAGCTGCCCCCCCGGCCCGGCGGCTGGCCCTGTTACCCGGCAGCCGCCTGCCGGAAGCCCTGCACAACCTGGAGTTGATGTTGCAAATGCTGGCCCTGCTGCCAGCGGAGCTGCGCCAACCAGGGGGCCTGGTGGTGGAGCTGGCCCTGGTGGCGGAGCTGAAGCTGGAGGCGATCGCCAGCATGGCCCGCCCCCACGGCTGGCAACTGGAGCCGGCGCCTGGGGCCAGCGCCAGCGGGCCGCTGCTGGCGGGCCATGGCCTGCGCCTGCTACTGGGCTGGGGTCGCTTCAGTGGGATCCTGGCGGCCGCGGATCTGGTGATCTCGATGGCGGGCACGGCCAGCGAGCAGGCGGTGGGCCTGGCCAAGCCGGTGCTGCAACTGGCGGGGCGAGGCCCCCAGTTCACGGAGAGCTTTGCGGAAGCCCAGCGGCGCCTGCTGGGCAGCGGCGTGCATTGCGCCGACGGGGCGGCTGGCAGCCAGGCCGCCTTGAGCGCCACGGCGACCCTGGCGGCAGCCCTGCTTAAGCAGCTGGCCGATCCAGCCCAGGCGGCCGCCCTGCAACGCAGCCTGGGGCGCCTGGCCAGCGAGCGCATCGGCAATCCCGGGGGCAGCGAACGCATGGCAAAGGCGATCATGGAGCTGCTCGAAACCTGCCCCCATGGCTGAACCCGCCAGTCCCCTGCAGCGGCTCAAGGGGGCGATCGACACCCTCCTTGTTATCGACGTATTCGTGGTGATCGCTGGCGCCTGCTGGTTCGCCGTGGCGGTGGGCATGAACAGCCAGCACCTGGAGGCGCCGCTGAAACTGTTTCAAGCCCTCTGGGAGCCCCTGTTCACCCCGGCGATCGGCCTGCTGATGGCCGCCGCCCTGCTCAGCGGGGCGATGGCTTGGTGGCAGAAGCAAGTGCGGCGCTGAGCTCGGGCCAGCGCCAACTGAAACCCTGCTGTCGCAGCCGCTGCGGCAGCACCTGCTGCCCCTCCAGCACCACCTGGGCCCCATCGCCGAGCAGCAGCTGCAAAATCGCCCCGGGCACCGGCAACAGGCTGGGCCGCCCCAGCACCCGGCCCAGGCCGGCGGCGAACTGGGCCATGGTGGTGGGTTCGGGAGCCACGGCGTTGTAAACACCGCTGTAGGCGGGGTCCGCCAGGGCAGTGGCGATCAGACGGCAGAGATCCTGGCGATGGATCCAGCTCATCCACTGGCGGCCGGAGCCCACCGGCCCGCCAAAGCCAGCTCGAAACACCGGCAACATCTTGCCCAAGGCGCCGCCGTCGGGGCCGAGCACGATGCCCAGGCGCAGCTTCACCAGCCGGCAACCGCTCGGGGCCCGATCGGCTGCCGCCTCCCACTGAAGGCAGATCTCGGCCAGGAAATCGCCGCCGCTGGCGCTGGCTTCATCGAAGCGGGCCTCAACGCTGCTGCCGTAGTAACCCACGGCCGAACCATTCACCAACACCGCCGGCGGCGTCGCCTGGGCGGCCATCGCCCGCACCAGCAGCTCGGTGCTGTTCACCCGGCTGTCGAGCAGCAGCTGACGGTGGGCGGGGGTCCAGCGCCGCTCGGCGATCGGCTCGCCCACCAGATTCACCACCCCCTCGGCCGCGGCCAGGGCCGCCAGCAGGCGATCGTCCTGCCAGCTGGCCGCTAAGGCCGGATCGAGCCGCAACAGCTCCAGCCGCTCCCCCACCAGGGCAGGGAAGGGATTGGCCTGGCGGCTCAGCAGGGTGAGTTGATGGCCGAGTTGCAGCAGGTGCGGCACCAGCTCGCGACCGACAAAGCCCGAACAGCCCAGTAGCAGCAGTCGCACCGATTGGCCCCCTACATGACCCTGGAGGCTAGGCCCAGCCGCCGGGCCAGGGGCACCAGGGCCACTGCTTGCCCCAACAGGCCGATCAGCACCACCCCCAGGGCCAGGGCTGGCATCTGGCGCCCCCAGGCCACGGAACTGGCGGCGGCCTGGATGGCCAGGGCGATCGGCACCGCCCCCCGCAGGCCGGCGCAGGAGATCATCAACCGCTCAGGGCGACTAAAACCAACGCGGAACAGCAACATTTCCACCAGCGGCCAGCGCACCAGCAGCAGGGCCAGCACCAGCAGCAGCGCCCGGCCGGCCGAATCCACCACCTGATCGGGCTGCACCACCAGGCCCATGCATAAAAACAGCAGCAGTTCAGCCAACTTTGCGAAGCCGGCATGGGCCTGCTCCAGGGCGTCGCGGTCGCAATCGGAGCTGTTGCCCAGCACCAGGCCGGCGATATAGGCCGCCAACAGGCCGCTGCCCCCCAGCAACTGGGTGGCACCCACCAGCAAGAACAGCACCGCCAAACTGGACACCGCCAGCAGCGAAGGCACGCCGCCGCACAACTTGGCCGAGAGCAGCTGGCTGGCGAGACTGCCGCCGAGGAAGCCGAGCAGGGCACCGAGCAGAAACTGGCGCAACACCTCGATCACCAGATAGGAAGCGCTGGTATCGCCATCACCGGAGGCCAGGGCTAGGGCCAAGCCCGCCAACACCACCGCCACCGGATCGTTGAAAGCCGATTCGCACTCCAGCAGGTCGAGCAGGCGCTGGGGCAGCCGGCCGGCCAGGGGCCGCAACAGGGCCAGCACCGCCGAGGCGTCGGTACTGCAAACCATCGCCCCAACGAACAGGGCCATCGGCAAACTGGCGGCCCAATTGGCGCCGGCGAGCCGCTCCAGGCCCAGCACTCCGCCCATCAGCAGTACTGCGGTGAGGCCGGCCCCCAGGGTGGCCAGCCGGGCGGCGGGGCGCAGCACGCTGCGCAGGGCAGCCCAGTTGGTGGTGAGCCCGCCAAAGAACAGCACCAGCACCAGGGCCACCTGGGCGATTTGATTGGCTTGGTGGAGGGTTAGCAGCGGTGGTGGCTGACCTGGAATCGCCTCCAGGTTGTTGTCGATCAGCAGCCCCAGCAGCAACACCAGCAGGATGCCGGGCAGGCGGATCCTGGCGGCGATGTCATCGAGCAGCACCGCCACCAGCAGCAGGGCCCCGAACACCATCAAGTAGAGGGCGAGGTGGGAGGTCAAGGGGCGGCGACCAGGACATTGGCCCCAGCGTGGCAGGCCAATCTCAGCCGGCCAGCTGGCCTGGCCCTGAGCTGGCTGGCCTGAGCTGTGCCCGCCAGGCCTGAAGCCCAGCCACCCGAGCCCCAGCCAATGAAGCCCTGATTTTGCAAGGGTTCTCGGCTGGCGGGGCCAAGGAAATGGCGCTTTTCAGAGGCGCCCCAGCCAAGCTGAGGGCCAAACCGGGCAGTATTGACCCAGCAGCCTTGGCTGAGCGGCGATCGCCAAGCGGTGATCGCCGCCCACAGCTGGCTGAGCCGATCGCCGCCAGAGAGCCCCCCGATGACCGAATCTCCAACCCCAACCGCCGCTGGCCCCGCCGCCAAGGTGCAGCCCTTGAAGAAGGGCAGCCTGGTGCGGGTGAATCGCCTGGCCTACGGCGGCAGCCTGGAGGCCCAGGCCAGCGATCCCCTGCCGCCCGATTACATCCTGGAGGGCCCTGGGGAGATCGTGGCCCTCAAGGGCGACTACGCCCAGCTGCGCTGGCGCCTGCCCGTACCCGACGTGTGGCTGCGGCTCGACCAGCTGGAGGCGTTTGGGGCCTGAATTTGGTGGCCTAAGAATTTGATTTAGATGTCCAGGCAGCGGCGCTGCTCCAGCAGCTGGCTGCGCTGCCGCTTGGCTTGCCGCAATAACTCGCGGCCATCGCGCAGGTAGGAATCCACGTAGCCCATGGTGTAGCGCTCCAGGTCGGCCAGGGCGTCCTGCACCTGGCTGAGGCAGTGGTATAGACCAAGGGCCAAATCCCTGGCGGCAGCTGGGGCGGCCTGGGAGCGGTAGAGCTTGTCCACCTTGTCTAGCTTGAGCCGGCTCTGCTCCAAATAGGCACAGAAAACCGCCATCAGCTCATCGTCGTAGGGATCGGCCGCCAGGTCCCGCAGCTGGGCGGGGAAGGGATTGATCACCTGGGCCAGCAGCCGATCGATCGGGCTATAGACCCCCTGCAACCACGCCGCCAGCCGCTCCTCCAGCTCGGCGCCACGGCGGCTGGCCCTGCGGGCGGCGGCGGCGTCCACCTGGCTCGCCCCCCCATCTTCCAGCCGCCGATCCAGGGCCCGACGGCGCTCGCTATCGCCCAGCACCTCCCAGGCGGCATTGAGGGCCACGATCGTGAGCGCATCGCCGCCGGCATCGGGATGGTGCCGCTTCACCAGGGCCCGGTAGGCGCTCTTGATTTCGGCGGCGCTGGCCTGGCGCGAGACGCCGAGCACGGCGTAGGGATCCTGAGCCAGCGAGAAAGGGGTCAACCGAGCTGCCCTAACAACTATCTCCCCATCTTCGGCGGCAGGCAAACCCGGCGGCACCAGGCCAAGGCAAAACCGGCGGGCAGCGCCTCAGGGCAAGCGCATGCCAAACCAGTCCTGCAATCAAATAGGTGCGCAGATTGGCTTGTCAACAGCAAAGCAAAATTACACAAAGCAACAATTAGACAGAAAAATTACACGGCAATACTAGCGGAACTGGGCAAATCAGCAGACAATATCGATTCGCCAACAAGCTGAATCAATCAAAGCTGAGTCAATCAAAGCTGAATCAATAAAAAGGGCTCTTGCTTATACAGCAAGAGCCCCATGGTTATCGAGCTAACTAGGCTGAAAAATCAGCCATAAAGCTCAGATCGGAAGATCAGAACTTGAAGGTGGTCTTAACCAGGCCACCGAAGTTGGTGAGGGCATTGTCACCGACAGCGGCACGACCAATAGCACCGGTGGGGGCGCTGAGGTAGTAGATGGCGGGGGTGACGCTGATGTTGTCGGTAACCTGGAACTTGTACCACCACTCCCAGGCATAGTTGCCGTCGTTAGGCTTGCCTTTGAATTGGCTGGTGGCGAAGGTGGGCTGACCCACCGCCATGCCCAGGGTGTTGCCCTTGATGATGGCATCAGCCCACTGCAGGCCCACATACCAGTTCTGGGCGGCGGTAATTCCAATGCCACTGCCTTCGGGGGCAGCCAGGGTGCTGTAGCCCCAGCCAGTGCTGATGGAGGGGATGAAGCCGGTCTCCTTAGGCGACCAGTAGGCGCTCAGGCCATAATTGCTGCTGCTGCCACTAAAGCCTACAAGAGCCAGGGGGGTGGCGTTACCGCCGTAAGGGCCGGCGCCATTTTGGTCGTAGGTATAGGCAAAGGCCAGACCGTAGTTGGTGCCGGCATAGCCCAACTGGGCGGTGAAGGTTGACTTGGCACCATCGGTACCAATGCCACCTTCAGAAGGATTGCCACTATCGGCGTTTTTGGAAACGTAGTTGAGGCTGGCGTTTAAGCCGTTCTTGGCGTAGGTAACACCGGCACCACCGCCCAGGTTCAGGCTGTAGGCACCAGGAGCGCCGGCATAGGTGAAGATGTCGAGAACGGTGTCAGCCGGATAGGCGCTGGGCCACATGGCCAGCATGTCGTCCTGACGAACCCGGGGACCAACGATCACATTGAAGCCATCGCCTACAGGGAATTTGTAGAACAGGCGATCGATGCTAACTACGTTGGCGCCAGCGGGATCCTGGAACGATGTTTCCATCCCAGTGAGACGGGAGATATTAGTAGTGCTGGCGCCGTTGTAAGCGGAAGCACCAAAGTTGCCGGCGCGCATGCGGGTGCGCAGCAGATCCTTACCGGTGAAGCTGGTGTCCAGGTCGAGGCGGACGTCGTAGTTGAAGGAGGTGCCGCCTTGGGTGGCCTTAGCGTAGTTCTTAAGGCTGCTATCACCGAGGTTATTCAGACCCAGAGCGGCAAATGCGGCGCCAGGCACAACATTGCCGTTGCCGCCGTAGGAGTTGCCGCCCAGCACGAAGGCTGCATAGCCCTTCAGTTTGGTGGTGGTGGAGAACTGATTGGCTTCCAGTTCACCCACGCGGGCCTCGAGGCCATCGACACGGCCCTTGAGGATGGCGAGTTCCTTCTCGAATTCCTTCATCAGGCGCTTCAGCTCGTCGGTCACTTCAGTGACGCGGTCGAGGCAAGCGTTGAGCAGAGCTGCGGCCTCAAAGCGGGTCATCGCCTGGCCACCCTTGTAGGTGCCATTGGGATAACCGGCCACGCAGCCGTAGCGCTCGATCAGGTTGCTCAGTGCCTGATAAGCCCAGTCGGTGGGCTTCACATCAGAGAACTGAGAAATGCTGGTGACCTGCTCCTGGCTGGTGTACTGGCTCACGCCAGCGATGTTCAGCTCAGCGGCGCCAGCGGCCATCGGGGCCAACAGGCCCAGGGCGGCGGGAGCCAGCAGCAGTTGCTGGAAGAGTTTCATGAAATCCTCACACTTGGTAGGCGCGATGCGCCAATCGAGAGTTTGGTGCCAGCACAGGCCAAAGGCCAGGGTTGATGTGTCAGAGATCACACCGGCCCCCCCATCACCCAGCCACCCCGCACACCAGAACCGCCCTGGGCTGGCGAGGGCCCATTCCCGATTACCAGCCCCCTGGACAAGCTGGCAAAGTGCCAGCCATGACTCGTCTGGCCCCGTTCGGCAGCCCGTTCTCGCGCCTGGCGGGCCCCCTGTTGCTGGCACCGCTGCTGCTCACGGCGGCCCCCCGCAGCCCCCTGGCCCACGACGCCGGTTACTACGGCCTGCAGGCCCGCTGGATCCTGCAGAGCGGCCACTGGCTGGCGCCGCTGTGGTTTGGCGAGCCGGTCTACGACCGCAGCATCGGCGTCCAGTGGCTGATGGCCCTGAGCTTGAAGCTATTTCCTTGGCCCTGGGCGGAGGCGCTGCCGGCGCTGTTGGCGGCCGTGGCCTCGCTGCTGCTCAGCGGCTGGCTGGCCCGGCGGCTGCTGCCCCAGCTGCCAGCCGCGGGCCCGCTCACCATGGCCCTGCTGGCGCTGACGCCCCTGTGGCTGAACTACGCCCACCTGCCCACCCAGGACATGCCCCTGCTGGCGGTGGAGCTGGCCGGCATCGCCGCCCTGGTGAACTGCGGTCCCGAGGGGGGCGGCCCTGGCCGGGGGCCAGCTGGTTCGCCGCCACTCTGGCCGCTGCTGGTGGGGCTGGCGCCGGGGCTGGCCTTTTTGATCAAGGGCTTCATGGTGGCCCTGCCAATGCTGGCCATCGCGCCCTACCTGCTGCTGGAGCGACGGCAGCTGCTGCGCCGCGGCGGCTTCTGGCTGGGGCTGGCCCTGGGCTGGCTGCCGGTGGCCCTGTGGCTGGCCCTGAGCCTGCACAGCTATGGCCTGGAGCTGGTGGGCGGCCTCTGGCAGAAATTGCTGTTTTTGTCGCGCTCCGACGTCTACGCCGCCGGGCCCTTCTATTACTTATGGAACATTCCAGCCAATACCG
>CANHSW010000066.1 GCA_947463165.1 Cyanobacteriota bacterium | reverse complement strand
GGTGTCGGCGGCCGTCGCGGTGAGCGGCAGCTCGCCGTGAAGCACGGCGGGGCGCACCAGGGGCCTGGTTTCCACCACGTGGAGGTCGGAGGTGGTGAACATGGGCAGAGCCAGCTCGCTCGGGGCCAAATAACTAGCCTAGAGGGCCCAGGACGCCAAGATTTGACGATAGGGGCTCAGAAACAGCAGCAGTTCCAGGCCAATCACCACGATCAAGGTTGCGTAGATCCAGCGGCTGGCCTGCTCCCCCAGGGCCACCTTTGAGCCGATCAGAGCCCCGAGCATGCTCGCCAGGGTGAGCGGCACCGCCCAGGTCCAGGCCACCTGCAGCCGGGCCACAAACACCACCAGGGCCACCAGGCTGCCGGCAGCCCGCAACACGATCTTCACATGGTTGGCGCGGCTGAGTTCCTGGCGGCCAAACCAGGCCAGGGCCAGCAGGGTCATGGTGCCCGAGCCGAGCGAAATGAAGCCGGTCCAGAAGCCGATCGCCAACATCACCAAATGCAACAGGGGCGTCAGCTGCAGCTCGGCGGCGCTCTCCTCAGCACGGATCCAGCGCTGCGGCCGCAGCAATAGCAACAGCAGCACTATCACCAGGGAAGCGGCCACCGCCAACTGGGCACCAGCTGGATCCAGGCCGCTACCCACCAGCGCTCCCCCCAGGGAACCCACCACGATCGCGGGCACCAGCGCCAGGGCGGTGGCCCAGGGGATCACCCCGGCCTGGTGAAACTTCCAGGTGGCGGTGAGGGTGCTAATCGCCGCCGAGAGCCGATTGGTGCCGTTGGCCAGTTCGGCGGGTAGCCCCAGGGCCACCATGGCCGGCAGGGCCACCACGCCGCCGCTGGCCGAAACCGTATTGATGAAGCCGCCGGCAATCCCCGCCAGCCCTAGGCCAACCAATTGCAGCGGATCGGGAAACGCAACCAATGCGAATGAATGGGCGGATGGATGGATCTGCAGGCTGGCTGGCAGACGGGCAGATGAGCTGGCGAGCAGGCAAATAATCGCCAAAGTACAGTAGTCGAATCGGGCGAAAACAGACCGGGTGGAGCGGGGGCCGGCCTCGGCTCAGGCGCCTGTCAATGGCCTGCGGCAAAGGGGCAATAAATCAGGAGGAGGGCAGCATCTGCACCGGGATGCGAGGCACCGGGAAGCCATTGCTGCCCAGCACATCGTAGATGAGCCGGTTGGTTTCAAAATAAACCTGCCAGTAATGCTCGGTGTGGGCATAGGGCCTCACCGCCAGCCTCGGACCGCGCTCATTAAATTCAAGCAGCTCCACATCAACGGGCTTGCCAGGATATTGATTGGGCACAGACTCGATGGCTTGCTTGAGCAGAGCAATCGCCTTATCCAAATCGGCGGTGCTATCGAGCTGGGCAAACAAATCCACCCGGCGGAATGGATGGGACGAATAGTTGACAATTGTATCTCCAAAAAACTTGGAGTTAGGCACGATATTCCGCAGATTATCGGCGGAAAGAATAATGATTGCAAACATGCCAATCTCCTCGACGGTGCCAGTGATGCCACCACCGCTGACGAAATCACCGACGCTCACAGGGCGGAACAGCTGCAGAAACACGCCGGCCGCAAAGTTGCCAAGCATGCCACTCCAAGCGGCACCAATTGCCACACCAGCACCAGCCAGTAGGGCTGCAAAGCTGGCCGTCTGAACGCCAAAGAAGCCCAGGATCGCCACGGCCAAGATCACCCTCAGCACCGCCGAAACGATGTTGAGCAAAAAGCCGATCAAGGTGATATCAAGCTTGCCGATTGACATGGTTCGGCGCATGATTCGCTGCGCCATCTTGATCAACCAACCGCCGACAATCCAAAGGGCTATTGCGCCAACTATCTTAAAAATGAATGGAATAATTATTGATGCTACTAGCCCGGAAACTGTTTGCAATGACAGCGCTGGCACGTCGATGGCGGCAAGCAGGCGATCCACAGAAATTTTTGCTGCATCTGCCCGCATAATGACAGCAAACGAGCTGTCTAACAGCAGCCCCAGCCCCCCAGCCGCCAACCCTGCCTGTCCACCAGAGCAGCCGCACGGTTCAATCGCATGGTTCCATTCACCGCCGGGCACAGCCTGTAGCCAATTATTTAGCGGATATGGCGAATTGGCGGCTATGGTGAACTTTCAAGAACCCGATGAACTCAACTAACCAGACCGCGAGAGACGGGCCTGGGCTTGATCAATTGCAGCACCTGGGGTCCCTGGCTGTCGCGCCGGCGCTCACATTCCAGCAGCATCAGGATGCAGCGACCTGCGGTCTCCAGATCACCCCGCTCAGCGGCGGCGCGGGCGACTTGATCATGGCGACGGGCATCGGCTTCCAGCTTGGAGCGATTGTCAGCTGCGGAACGACTGACGCCATTCAGGGGCTTGGTCAAAACGGCGGGCATAATAAATCTGGTTTACAAAAATTTAAACATTCACCTAGAGAGGGGAATGCAATCAATGGGGATCTAGGCGGGGGAACTCTAAAAATTGCCCATCAGCACCCAGGGCCAGCGAATGCCGAGAGGGCCGCAAGGCTTCTCGCACCATCAGATCAGGGAGATTTGGGCTTTTTCCAGCTCTTCTAAATCTATCACACATGGCAATAGTACCACAAGCCGATTAACCGCTTAGGTTCCCGGTTCTTCGCGGTTGCCTCCCAGGGCATTAATCTGCTGGCGCAGCTGCTCAGAACGCTGTAGATCCCCGCGGGTAAGGGCAACGGCCAGGGCAAACTGAAGTTTTTCCAATTGGTGATCGCCTTCGCTGAGGCCCCGGTGGGAAGAGCCAGAGCCAGCGGCATTTGAGCCAGAACCGCCAAGGCTGGAATCACCGTGGCTACATCGGCCAGCGGCGCCCACCTGGGAGGGGGAACTGGCGCCGCTGGAGGCGCCTGGGGGAGTGCCACCGGCAGTACCACTAGCGGATGCTGTAAAAACAGTGGATGCTGTGCCAGTGGCGGATGCTGTGCCAATAGGGAATGACGTGCCAGTGGCGAATGAAGTACCGGCAGCGCAACCAGGGCCGCCAGCGCAACCAGGGCCGCGGTGAGGGATGGATGGGTAAGTCATGATTCCATTTCTTCCCATTCTGACACCGACCATCCGGAGCTGACGCTGCGGTCAGGTTGTGTGGCGTATCTCTGATCTCTTGGCCAACTGGCTAGGAAATCCCGAAAAACCCTGATCGCACCAACAGAAACACTTTTTCAGCAGTGGATCCCAGGGCTGCAGACCAGTAATCACGGCGGCGATCCAAAGCTCCCCTGGACCATTGATTAAGCAAGCCATTAGACAACCTCTGTCTGCGGCTGCTGGGTCTGCGGCTGCTGGGTCTGCGGCCACTGGGTTTGCGGCTGCTCGCTCTGCGGCTGCTCAGTCTGCTGCTGCTCAGTCTGCGGCTATTCGGTCTGCGATTAGTCGGCCTGCGACTGCTCGGAAGGCTGAACGGCGGGAAGGTCGAGCAACTGACGGCAATCGTCCAGCAGCCGGTCCACTTGATCCAGGCTGGCCAACTCGTTTGAATCCTCCTCCCGCGCCCGCGCCAGCTGCAGTTCCACCACACCAAGGCGCTGCTCCAAGTTCACCAGCCGCTGGGAGAGGGCATGGATGGCCTCCGCCAGATCTTGAGTGTGCCGGGAGATCCGGAAGGACACCGATTCGGAAGCCATGGGCAACAGGCAGAAACACCGATGACAACACACTTACCCCCTGGAGCAAGGGTCTAGATACCTTAGAAAGCATTTCCTATCCTTCTCGGCCATGGGCCCGCGCCGTTCTCGTCCAGCGCTCAGGGCTAGCTTGCTCAGGGACAGGTCGCCAAGGCGCGCCGCGCCTTGGGCCCTTGGCTTGGTATTGCTCACCAGCGGCTATCTGGCCCTGGCTGCGGGCCTACCCGGGCGCGCCGCCGATAACAGTGCCGGCGCCAAGGGCGCCCAGGTGTACTGCTACATGCGCAGCAACGGCAACAACCACCAGGTGAGCTGGGATGCCGCCTATGCGCTGATTAAACGCCAGAGCACCAGCCTGTTCAAAACCTCCCCGGAGCACGGCGCCGTGATGATCACCGAAGCTGTGGTGCAAAGTCCTGGCACCTATCCCGATTGCGGCCGCTACCTCGGTGATCTCTACGCCAAACCCGCCACGGCCGCGGCTGCGGTCCCCAGCCAGGAAAGCGGCGGCCAGAGCCGCAGCCAACTGCTGGGCTCCTAGGGCTGGGGGGCTGCTGGCGGCCCTACCGCTATTGGCCAGCCTGCCGCTGCTGCTGCTGTTAGCAGCCTGCGACGAGGCACCTCTGCCGCAGCGGCAACTGCGCAGCGACGACTGCCTGAGGGAAGTGCGGCTGGATCGCTTAAAAGAGCAAATTCGGCGCTGTGATCAGGTGGTGGCGAGTTTTCCCACCAATCCCGCCCCCCTGAACGAGCGCTACCTGCTGCACAGCCTCGCCCACCAGAGCGAGGCGGCCTGCGCCGACATCCAGCGGGCCCGGCTGCTGGCGGCCCGGGCTCGGCCTGGCAGCCTCGATCCCAGGCTGATGCTCGATCTGCGCCTGCGAGCTGAGCTCTGTGGCGGCCCCCAAAAGCCCAGCCGGCCCTAAACCATTGGTCGCGATGAACGGCTCACCGCCCTGGGCGGCTCACCAATGGGCGAGCAGCTCGCGCACCATCTCCGGCAGCTGGCGGCGCTGCAGCTGCCGCCGCCTGGCCCCCAGCACCAGCTCGATGCGCTCGGCCTTACTGGCGATCAAGCCGTCCACCAGCTGATCCACCACCCCTAGCTGCAACCAGTGGCAGCTGAGGCTGCCCGCCATGCCAATGCGATGGCAGCGATCCTCCGCCTGCTCGGCGTCCCCGGGCGTCCAGGGACGCTCCACCAGCACCACATGGCGGGCCCGATGCAGGGTGAAGCCCAGGCCGCCGGTGCCGTAGGTGGCGATCAACAGTGGCGTCTCGCCGGCTTGGAAGCGGTCCACCTGGGGCTGGCGCAGCGCTGGCGCCAAGGCGCCCGTGAGCAAACAACCGGCCGCGATCGGTGCCAATTGGCGCTGCAACATGCCGGCGGTGTGCAGAAAGCTGCTGAACACGACCACCGCCTCCCCCTGCCGCAACAGCTCGCCCACCAGGTCACAGGTGGCGGACAACTTGTAGTCAGAGGCGATGCGGCGCAGGGCGGTGAGCACGGCCAGGGCCTCGGCATCGCGGCGCACCTCACCAAGGGCGGCGCGGCGGCGGTAGTCGTCCACGGTGCGCTCCAGACGATGCTGAAAACCCAACCCCTCCGCCTCGCTGAGCTCCACCGGCAGCAGGCAGCGCCGCTTGGGCGGCAAGTCGAGACAATCCTGCTTGCGCCGATGCAACAGCATTGGCCGGGTGAGCCGTTGCAATTCCTCCAACCGGCTGGCGCCATCTGCCTGCCAGCGCAGCCGCCCCCCCTGCTGGCGCCAGTGGCCCTGACAAAACAACTCCTCAAAAGCCAGCTGATCCCGGGCCAGGGGGTGATCGATGGCGGCCAGCAGCGGCAACAGCTGCGCCGGCCGGCCGTTCTTCATCGGGGTGCCGGTCAACAGCCAAATCGCCCGCAGTCTTGGGTGGCGCGCCAGGCGCAGCAGGGCAAGGCTGCGCCTGGTGTGGGAGTTCTGGGCATAGTGGGCCTCATCGGCAATCAGCACCGTGCCGGCCGGCGGCAGCTCCAGCGGTGGGCTGGCCCAGCTATGCAATTCAAGCCTCAAACCCAGGGCAGCCGCCTCTGCCCGCCAATGGCCGTGGAGCCCCACCGGGGCGAGCACCAGCAGGCGACAGTCGGCCAGGCGCACCATGGCCCGGGCCGCCACCAGGGCCGAGAGGGTCTTGCCCAGGCCCATCGCATCGGCCAGCAGGGCGCCGCGGCGGGCCAACAACCAGCGCACCGCCGCCCGCTGGTGGGCATAGAGGCTGCGGCCATCGGCCAAAGGCAGCTCCAACTGCGCCGCCGCCACCAGATCCCGATGCGGCGGCAGCGGCGGCAGCGGCTGGCGCATCCAGGTGAGCCACTGCTGCAGCTCAGGTTCGATCGGGAAGCGACCCGCCAGCAGCTGGGCCAGCGCCAGGGCCGCCTCCAGCGGAAACTCCCAGCATTTAGCCGCCTGGCGCCACTGGCCCCGGGGCCGAATCGCCCGCAATTGGGCCCAGGTGACGGCGTCATAGGGCGAAACCACCTCAATTCGGCCGCTGGCGCCCAGACGCAGCCGGCAGCACATGGGCAAACGGCAACCCTCGACACATTGACACCTGGGCCACCTGGGCGACACTGCCGCCAATCGAACCAGGCAAATGCAGGCCAGGGATGCGGTGTTCCTAGAGGACCTGTGCCCAAAACTGCGGGTGCGACGCTGGCGACAGTCGTTGCATCAGCTCACCGACCAGCGCTGCATTTACTGCGGCCAGCGCTCTGAATCGATTGACCACGTATTGCCCCAGAGCCGCGGCGGCCTGAGTGTCACCGAAAACTGTGTGCCGGCCTGCCTGGCCTGCAACGGCCACAAGGGGGACACCGACGTGTTCGTTTGGTATCGCAGCCAAAGCTTCTACGACCCCCGCCGGGCGATGGCGATTCGCGCCTGGAGCGATGGCGACCTGCGCCTGGCGATGCGGCTGCTGGAGTGGACGACACCCCAGCCAAACCCCGAGGCTCACCAAACCCGGCAGGCCGCCACGCCGTTATGGCGCTGGCAGATGGCCTCTTGATCCCGGGGTTGCTCCGGCGCCAGCAGCAGGGCCGCCAGGATCAGCAGGGCCACCACCAGGGCTGATACCAGGCCATCGCCGGCCCCCAGGGCCAGGGGCTCTGGGGGTCGGCGCTTCAGGCCCAGCCGCCCCCCGTCCGGGGGGCTCCAGCAGGGCAGCCGGCGCCTAGTAGGCCTGGAGTTGGCCAAGGAGAGCGGGCCCATAGCCGCCCAGGCGAACCTCCCGGTGACCGCCAAGCGGCCGCAGCTGGGCTGGCGGCAGGATGACAGGGTGCCGCGAGCCGACGATCCAGGGGCAGCCACCATGACCAAGGAGCAATTGTGATACAGGTGTACTCATGCTGAATCAGTCTGTCAACCCCGGCGGGCGACTGCTGGTGATTGGCGGCGGCTACACGGGCCAGCGTTTTGCCAGGGCCGCCAGCGCCCGGGGCCTGGCCGTGACCCTCACCCACCGCCACCAGCCCAATGGCGAGCAGGTTGCCGGCCCGGCAAATCGGCCCTTGGCCGACGGCGACTGGCTGGGCTTTGACAGCCGCCAGTGCCTGCTGCCCAGCACCGAGGAGCTGGCGGGCACCACCCACCTGCTGGTGACGGTGCCCCCTGATGGCGGCGAAGGCGACCCCAGCCTGAGGCTGCTGGGGCCGCAGTTGCGGCAATTGCCGATCCGCTGGGTGGGCTACCTATCCACCACCGGCGTCTACGGCGACACCGGCGGCGCCTGGGCCGATGAGACCAGTCCCACGCTGGCCAAGCCCGGCCGCAGCCAGGCCCGCCTGCAGGCCGAACAGCAATGGCTGGCCAGCGAGCTGCCGGTGCAGATCTTCCGGCTGCCCGCCATCTACGGCCCGGGCCGCAGCCCCTTCTCGGGCCTCCGCCAGGGCCAGAGCCGGTTGATCTACAAGCCTGGCCAGGTGTTCTGCCGCGTTCACGTCGACGACATCGTCGGGGCGCTGCTGCACTGCCTGGACCTGCCGCCGGAGCGGCGGCTGCCACTGCTCAACCTGGTGGACGACCGCCCCTGCCCAAGCAGCGAAACGCTCAGCTACGCCGCCTGGCTGCTGGGGCTGAAGCTGCCGGCGGCCGAACGCTTCTCAAATATCGCTGGCGAGCTCAGCCCCATGGCCCGCAGCTTCTGGACTGAAAACCGACGCGTCAGCAACCGCAGGCTCTGCCGGGAGCTGGGCTACGAGCTGCTCTATCCGAGCTACCGCCAGGGCTACCGAGCCTGCTTGCGAGAAGAGGCAGAAGCGCCAGAGGCGCCAGCGGCGCCAGGCGGCCGACAGTCGCCCTTGCCACGGCCTTCCTCGGCGGGCACCACCCCCAGCGCCGGGCCCACGCCCAGATCGCGCAGCATCACACCCCAGCGCAGCTGAAGCCAGCCGCGCCGCAAGCCGGTGCTCAACGCCAACAGCAAGCCCACGATCAGCAACCAGCGGATCATGCAGACAACGCCCAGCGGCCAACCCCCATCCAACCCCAGCGAGCGGCGGCTGGCGATCGCCCTGGGAGATCCGGCGGGCATTGGCGCCGAGGTGGTGCTCAAGGCCCTGGCCAGCCCTGGGCCCGAAACCGAGGCGCCATTGCTGGTGGGCTGTCGCCGCTGGCTGGAGCAGAGCTATCTGCACTTGCGCAGCCAAGACTGCGGCCCGCTGCGCGATCCGGCCGAACTGGAAATAATCGATTTGCCCCTGGAAAGGCCGATCAGCAGCGGTGAGGGCGGCGGCGCCAGCGGCGACGCCAGCTTCCAGTGGCTCACGGCAGCCACTGCCTGCGTGCAGAGCGGTCGCTGTCACGCCCTGGTGACGGCCCCGATCGCCAAGGCCCACTGGCATGCGGCTGGCCATCGCTATCCGGGCCAGACCGAGCGACTAGCGGAGCTCACCGGCACGGCCGAGGCCTCAATGCTGTTCACCGCCAAGGCCCCCGGTGGCGGCTGGCGCCTGAACACCCTGTTAGCCACCAGCCACATCCCATTGGCGGCGGTGCCCCAGAGCCTCAATGGCCCGCTATTGGAGCGCAAGCTGACGGTGCTACTGGATTTTTGCCGCCGGTTCACCGCAACTCCACAGCTGATCGTGGCCGGGTTAAATCCCCATGCCGGCGAGGGTGGCCAGCTCGGCCGAGAAGAAGTCGACTGGTTAGAGGCCAGCCTGCACAGCTGGCAGAGCCGCCATCCCGCCGTTCAGCTGCAGGGCCCCCTGCCGCCAGATACCTGCTGGCTGAGCGCCGCTGCGGCCTGGCGGGGCGGCGCT
>CANHSW010000065.1 GCA_947463165.1 Cyanobacteriota bacterium | reverse complement strand
GCAGCCAGCGGTTGGTTGAAGAAGCAGAAATGCTCGCCGCCGCCGGTCCAGGGCTGAAATCTTGGATCAAACAGTTCGCAGAACCCGAAGGGGCCGTAGTCGAGGGTGAAACCACCTGCTGCGCAGTTGTCGCTATTGAAATTACCCTGGCAGTAGCCAACGCGCATCCAGTTAGCCACCAGTGATGTGAGCCTTCCGCGAAACAAGCCCGCCAGTTCCACCACCTGATCGCTGAAATCAGCACTTGGATCAATCTCCTGCCGGTAGTTCCGCTCGATCAGGTGCGCCACGATCATCCGCAGTTCGTTCAGCGCATCTGGATGGGCCTGGCTGCGGGCGCGCCGGGCGAATAGCTCCAGCTGGCCCACCCGCAGAAAGGATGGCGCCACGCGGGTGGTGATCGCCGCAGGGTTGTCCACCAGGATGTCGGGCTCGAACGACCTGGAATTCGGGGAATACCAGGGCCTGCGTACGGTTTCCGCTCGCGACACATAGAGCGTTAGCGAGCGTGAGGTTGGCACCCCCAGGGCTTGCATGAATTCCTGCGCCAGAAACTCGCGCAAGCTGGAGCGGAGCACGGCGCGGCCATCGGCGCCACGGCAGTAGGGCGTTGGGCCACCGCCTTTCAGTTGCATTTCCCAGCGTTTGCCGTTGAAGACGCCTTCCAGTACGGAAATAGCCCGGCCATCGCCATAGCCGTTGCCGGTTCTAAACGGGCACTGCTGGATGTATTCGGTGCCGTAGATGGAGAGGGCATAGCCAGTTGCCCAGCCAAACGGTCGCATCGGCTCCTGCACCACGCTGATGTCGCCGGAAAACAGCCGTCGGAACTGTTCGTCGTGGGCT
This sequence comes from Cyanobacteriota bacterium, assembly GCA_947463165.1. GTDB lineage: Bacteria > Cyanobacteriota > Cyanobacteriia > PCC-6307 > Cyanobiaceae > UBA5018. Next base: position 8,166 of record CANHSW010000065.1, on the reverse strand, counting down.
AGTTCATCGTTCAGGCCCAGTTCGTTGAACAGGGTTTTGCTGTGGGCCACATACTCCGGCGCTGGAATTGGAGTTGGCGTTACCGGCAGGTAATGACCGGAGAACACCTGGCGGGGCTGGTGATCGTTGCCATCAATGCTTGCCTGGGGATCCGCATGCAGTGAATCCAGCAGCGAATAGTCGGCCCGTTGTGCCAATTCCGCAAACGTGGTGGTCGTCACTGCTGTTGGCACTGGTGTCTCGGCTGTTGAACTGGCTGGGCATGGCCCCGCCGCTGAGCTGTTCATCTTGGCGAAACTTTGGTTAGTTGGGGGAGCGACCTGGTGCCGATGGAGAACGGACTACCACATCCCATGCGCCCTGAAGAATGTGGATTACCTCGATCACCTCCTGCCGAAGGCGGTAGAAGCTCAAGTAATCGCCGTGAACGCAGCGACGAATCCCGAAGCGCTCGTAGCAAGCCACCAACGCGTAGGCCCTGGGGTTGTCGGCCAGAGCCTCGCAGCGATCCAGCAGCCCCTCGGTGAAGCTGACGGCCCGTCCTCCGCAGCTCCACTGGCCAACGGTCGCGCCCCGCCTCCCCTCTGGGCGATTGATGCTTTTTCGTTGACATGACGCGGTTTTTCAGCAGACACCTAAAGTTGTTACCAACCTTGTGAAGGAGCTGGCATTTCTGTTCTGCAGACCACGGAGCCGACCATCGGATCACCCCGGGAGCTCCTCGCTGTGCCGGTCACTGCCGGCACGCCGCGGCGCAGTGATTTTCAGCTGAAGCCGTTCATGGCCAGCAGCAACTGGGTGGCTGCCTGGCAGGTGGCTAACACCTTGGTGCCCTACGCCCTGCTCTGGTGGCTGGCGGTTTATTGCCTGCGGCAGGGGTCTTGGCTGCTGCTGCCCGTGCTGGGGCTGATGGTGCTGTTTCTGGCCCGCTGCTTCTCCCTAATGCACGACTGCGGCCACTACGCCCTGTTTCGCCATGGCGCCACCAACCGCTGGGTAGGTTTTTTGCTTGGCATCGTGGCCGGTATTCCCCAACTGCCCTGGTCTCGGGGGCATGCCTTTCACCATCGCCATAACGGCAACTGGGAAAGGTATAAGGGACCCTCGGCCCTGGTGAGCGTTGAGACATATAGCAATTTCAGCAACCGCGGCAAGTTCCTCTACCGCTTACTGCGCCACCCCCTGATGCTGTTTCCCGGTGGTTTCTTCTATCTGGTGATCAAGCCGCGCCTGGAACTGCTGGCCGGTCTGGCGGGCCTGTTGCCCCAGCTGATCACCAGCCTGGGGCAATCGCCAGTGCCGAGCTGGCAACAGCTAATCGCCAGCCACAAAACCAGCTGGTGGCACAGCCCGGAAGAATTCCGGGATCTGCTGCTCAACAACCTCGCCGTGGTGGCCAGCTGGATCGGCATGGCCTGGTGGCTGGGCGCTAGCACTTTCTGGTTGATCTATGCACCGGTGATGGCCTGCGGCGCGGCGATCTTCATCTGCATCTTCTTTGTGCAGCACAACTTTCCTGGCTCCTATGCCCATTCCAGCGATGATTGGCAGGCCATGGATGGTGCAATGCACGGCACCAGTGACCTGCAGCTGCCAGCGCTGCTGAACTGGTTCTCCGCCGATATTGGCTGCCATGCGATTCATCACCTCTGTGAGGCGATTCCCAACTATCGATTGCAGGCTTGCCAACAGCGCAATGCCCATCTGCTCACAGGCGTAAAACGGCTCGGCCTGCGCGACATCCCCAGCTGCTTTGACTACATCCTCTGGGATCAGAGCGCCGGTACCCTCACCACAGTGGCTGCTGTATCGGCCTAGATCTACAGCGTTAATCTGCGCGGGCAGAGAGCGGCATCTTTTGTAGTTTTTCTATCGCTTAGGGGCTTGTCCAGGGCAGTTCCGCATATTTAACTGCTCACCGGATCTCTTTTACGCCCTTATCCCCCGCCTAGGGTGTCGATCCGGCAGGCTAATCACCTCCCCCCTTGCCGTCGCAAGATGCCCGCTCCCTTGTTCTCCAGGTTTCTGCTGGCTGGGCTCACGGCGCTCTGTCTGTTACTGGGCAGCGCCTCGCCCGCCTGGGCTGAGTTCAGCCTGCCGCCGCTGCCCTACGCCGTCGATGCCCTGGAGCCGGCGATCGATGCCACCACGATGACGATCCACCACGATCGCCACCACGGCGCCTACGTGGCCAATCTCAATGGCCAGATCCAGGCCAACCCCAGCCTGGCCGATCTCAACCTCACCGATCTACAGGCCAAGATCTCCCAATACCCGCTGGCCGTGCGCAACAACGGCGGTGGGCATTGGAACCACAGCTTGTTTTGGACCCTGCTGGCGCCTGCGGGCCAGGGGGGTAGCCCCTCCCAGGACCTGATCGCGGCTATCGATAGGGATTTCGGTTCGATCGAGGCAATGCGTACCCAGTTTGAGCAGGCGGCCGCAGGTCGCTTTGGTTCGGGCTGGGCCTGGCTGATCCGCAGGCCCGATGGCAGCCTCGCCATCACCAGCACCGCCAACCAGGACAATCCACTAATGGATATCCCCGGCATCGAGCGCGGCGTGCCCCTGCTGGCGCTAGATGTGTGGGAGCACGCCTACTACCTCAAGTACCAGAACCGCCGGCCCGATTACATCCAGGCCTGGTGGCCGCTGGTGAACTGGCATGAGGTGAACCACCGCTACGCCATCGCCATCTCTAGTCGATGATTCCCATTTATTTATCCCATCTAACCTAACCTAGCCCAACCCAGCCTAACCCAACCCAACCTAAGCTAACCCAATCTTGTCTCATTGCATCCCGTTTCATCTCACTCATCCTCTTTAGTTATATCTACTAACACCATGACCGGCAATCTCCAGGCGATTGGCTTCTTGTTCAGCTGGCTGCTGGGCTGGGGCATCGGCGGCTCCCTGATCGACGCGGGCTTGATCAATGCCGGCTTTTATTCCCTGGAGGGCGGCCAGCTGGGTACGGCGATCACCTTTTTGCTCTGGAGCCTGCTCTGGGGCGCCGGTGGCGTTTGGCTTTACGGCCGCTGGACCCAGCCCAGCGGCCCCAAAACCTGATCGGAGCCGGCGGGGGCTCTCTGGTGAATGCTGCGCAGCAACCCCGCTCCAGCTGGGTTCGGCATCAATCTGCAGCAGATCTAGGTCGCTGCCCAGGCCGGCGGGGTGGCGATTGGCCCAAGCAGCCAAGGGCTATGGCCTGGCCGCTCGTTTCTGAGTCGCCTTCAACACCGGCCGCTGCATCCCCGGCTGCCGCATTTTGGCCGCCGCTCGCCCATGGTGGTGCTGACCCTTGTGCCCAGACCATGAGCAGCGCCAGCGAAGCCAATGCCCTTGACGTGTTGGTAAGTCCAGCCGTCCAACAGGTGCTGGATGCGATGCAAGCCGCTGAAATCAATCCAGAAGATGCCCTGGAGATCAGCCTGGTGCTGCTGAACTTCCTGCAGGAGTACCACGTGGAAAACCTCGAGGAGCTGCTGGCTGATGAGCGGCCCGATCCGATCAGCATCGCCGTCTGGGCAGCAGACAGCGCCCGGCTCAAGACGGCTCGGCAGCTTTTGGCAGAGGTGCTCGGCGAGGATGACGAGGATGAAGATGACGAGGATGAAGCCGATGAAGATGATGACGAATTGGATCACGAAGATGAGGAGATGGATGACGAGGAGATCGACGACGAAGGCGATTCCGCCATTGGTTAGGGGGTAGAGAGAGGGGCCTGAGCTACGGCTGCCTAGGTGACTTCTCCTAAGGAGCCAGCAGCTAATCCAGGCCCCATCACTGCTGGAGCTACGGCCAGGCGGTCTCAGCATTGAGCCCATCCCCTTGCAGATCCTGTCTCCATGGGATCTGGAGGACACTATTTTATTATCATTATTCTGCTATTGTCTTGCGCTTGTCTGTGTTTGATTGCTTTAAATGCCTGCGGCTGTATTGCTAATCTTTGAAGTTTATTGGCATTGCGCCTGCCGCTGAGGGGGCTTCCCTGCAGAGTGGTGGGCTCTGCTCCTTTCGGCTCCACTCCCATGGAAAGCGCCAATCCCCGTTTGAGCGGGCTGCAGCGATTGCTAGTTACTTTGCAGCCGCATCGGCGCCTGGTGTTGCTGGCGGCCAGCTGCTCGGTGCTAAACAAAATTTTCGACCTGGCTCCACCGGTGTTGATTGGCCTGGCGGTGGATGTGGTGGTGCGGCAGCAAACGGCCTGGCTGAGCGGGTTTGGCTTTGTCAGCGTGCCCAGTCAGCTAGCCCTGTTGGCACTGCTCTCCTTCTTGATCTGGAGCGCTGAATCGCTGTTTGAATATCTCTATGCCTTGCTCTGGCGAAATTTGGCCCAAACGGTGCAGCACAGCTTGCGTCTTGAGGCCTACGATCATCTACAGAAGTTGGAGATGGCTTTCTTCGAGGCAAGTAGCAGCGGTCGATTGATGACCGTGCTGAACGATGATATCAATCAACTTGAGCGATTTCTCGATCATGGAGCCAATGAATTGCTCCAGCTTATTACTACAGTTACGGTGGTGGGGGCGGCAATGATTTGGCTTTCCCCCACCGTGGCCGGGGTGTCGTTCCTGCCGATTCCGTTGATCCTATGGGGTTCGCTGAATTTTCAGCGCCGGCTTGCGCCCCGCTACGCCGAAGTGCGCGAGCAGGCCGGCGATTTGGCCAGCCTGCTTAGCAACAACCTCAGCGGGATCCTCACGATTAAGAGCTATACGGCGGAGGCTTGGGAGCTGGATCGCTTAGAGCGGCAAAGTCAAGCTTATCGAGCCAGCAACCGCCGCACCATTCGTATTTCAGCCGCGTTTATTCCCCTCATCAGATTCGCGATTCTGTTTGCTTTCCTGGCGATTCTGGTGATCGGTGGCTTACAGGCTTGGAGGGGCACAATTGCCGTTGGTAGCTATAGTTTCCTTGTATTTATTACCCAGCGACTGCTATGGCCCCTCACCTCATTGGGGCGCACTCTCGATGATTACCAGCGGGCGATGGCCTCCACTAATCGGGTCTTAGATTTGTTGGATACACCGATTGCCATCCCCAGCGGCAGTCGGCGCCTGGACATCAAGCGTGTAAGAGGAGAGTTGCGTTTTCAATCAGTGGGTTTTGGCTATGCCGGCCGGGAGCCGCTGTTAAGCAACTTTGACCTGCTGGTTCCGGCGGGCAGCACCTTGGGGGTCGTCGGTGCCACCGGCTCTGGCAAGAGCACCTTGGTTAAGTTGCTACTGCGTTTTTATGAACTGCAACAGGGTCAAATTCTTCTGGATGGCATTCCGATCGCCGATTTGCAGTTGGGCGATCTGCGGCGCGCCATTGGTTTGGTGAGCCAGGAGGTATTTTTGTTTCACGGCACTGTGGCTGAGAACATTGCCTACGGCAGCTTCCAGTGCCGCCGATCCGCCATCGAGCGGGCGGCTCAACTGGCGGAAGCGGCCCGGTTTATCGAGCTTCTGCCCCAGGGCTACGACACCGTGGTGGGTGAACGGGGCCAGCGACTTTCCGGCGGCCAACGCCAACGCATAGCCCTGGCAAGGGCCATTCTCAAAAATCCGCCCCTGTTGGTGCTCGATGAAGCCACCGCCGCTGTCGATAACGAAACAGAAGCGGCTATTCAGCGGTCGCTGGATTTGATCACGGCGGAACGCACCACGCTGGTGATTGCCCACCGCCTCTCCACCGTGCGACATGCCGATCAGATCGTGGTGATGGACCATGGCCAACTGATCGAGACTGGCAACCATGAGCAGCTGATCCGCCGCGATGGCGCCTACGCCAATCTCTGGCGAGTTCAGGCTGGTCTGCGGCCAGGGGAAGGTCTCTGTCTTTGACCCACTGGCGCGCGGCTGGCTGGGCCGGCCAGCGAACTGACCGCAGTAGCCGCTAGCTGCGGCATCTTCCCAGCAGCGGTGTAATACCTTTAATTGATGCAGAGTTATCAGGCCGCCAGGCTCCCCAAGCGGGGGCATCCCAGCAACCAATCCCGAACGGGGCTAGACAATCGTGGTATAATGCTAAAAAGCCTACGGTACGGCCCAGTAGGCATCGTTAAATTCTCAATGAGCGGCAAACGTAGGTCGATTGAAATTACAATAAATTCAAGATTTTTATTTTAATGGCTGTTGGACTGAATTCCAAGGGCTTAACTGCGAAAGGTCCGCCGCCTCGGGTCCGGCGCAGCCGTTATAGGCGTGGCCCAGTTTTGCTCGCCATAGCCTTGGGCCTTGGTGGTGGCATGTTGTTGGCAGCACCACTGGCGGGGTTGCTGAACGGCAAGCCAGTCACTGGCGGCTCTCACCTGGCTAATCCCTTTGCATCTTGGATAAGTGTAGGCAGTCAGGACATCTTGGTGCTGGGCACCGACGTTGGCGGCGGCAACACCGATGTGATCACTTGGCTACGGGTGGAAGGTGACATAACCCACCTCACTCAAATCCCAAGGGATTCCTACATAGAAGCGGAGGGATATGGGCCGCAAAAAATAAATGCTCTCTATGCTTTGGGCGGCGTTGACCTACTCAAGCGGGAGTTATCGCGTAAGTTGGGTCGTCCGATTAGCCACCATGTGATTGTAAATCTTGCGGCAATTCGCCAGATGGCTGACGCCCTTGGCGGTATTGAAGTGGATGTGCCCAAGCGGCTTTACTATGTGGACAACAGTCAGGGGCTGTACATTGACCTGCAGCCAGGCCCGCAGCTGCTGAAAGGTAGAGCTCTTGAGGGCTTCCTACGTTTTCGCCACGACGAGATGGGCGATATCGGACGCCTTGAGCGTCAACAACTGGCCCTTAAAGCCCTATTTCGTAAACTCACCAGGCCCGATCAGCTGGTGCGTTTGCCGATCCTGTTGGCCAGTGCCGGCCGCAACCTAAAAACAGATCTGGGACCGATGGAGCTGGGGGGCTTGATCACCGCCATGGGCACCACAAACCTGGAAACCAAGCGGTTGGGAGGAAGGCCTTTTACGCGCACTGGCTTGAGTTATTGGGACGCTGATTGGCCGGCCAGTGGCTCTACAGATGAACCCAACGAAGGCGATGATCGCTATCGTTTCCTTTTTTAAATCGTAGCCTAGTCGTTGTAGGGCTTTTGGCTCTCGGTGCCCCTAGGCCAGGGTCGGCCGGCTGTCGCCGGCGGTGCCGTTGTTGATGCAGCTTTTTTTGCCATGGTTGTTGTTGACTGAGCCGTTATCAATGGAACTAGATTGACAGAGATGCTCTTGCTGAAGCTGTTGTTATTATCGTGGCTACTATTTGTGGGATTCTTGTTTTGGAGTTGTTGTTTCTGCTGGGCTTTCGGCTGATTTTTCAGTTTCGGTTCCAGGGGCTTGGCCGCTTTGCTTCTCGCTGCGGTGATCGCGATCGGTGAGGGTGATTAGGGCCAGCAGCAGGGCTGCCCCCGCCATGATTGGGGTGGAGGTGGCTACGGTGACCCCAAGGGCGGCCGTAAACCAGATAGAGGCGGCACTGGTGAGACCATGCACTTCAGGAATGGTTTGCTTGGGCCGGGAGGCCACCAGAATTTCACCGGCGCCCAGAAAGCCCACTCCGCTGGCAACGCCTTGAATGGCACGACTGCGGGCCTGGCCATCACCACCAGAGGCAAGCACCAACAGACAGGCGCTTAGCCCCACCAACACATGCACCCGCAATCGATTCGGCCGCAGGGTGTTGCCATGGTGGGCACGGTTCATGCCCACCACCAGGCCACAGAGCACCGCCAGTCCTAGGCGCAGCAGGATCTCCAGGTCTGGTGTTACTACAAGTGTGGTCATGGGCACGCCGCAGGGCGGGCAGCAGGGCTGCTTCCCATCCTCAACCCCGGCCTGTCCGCTGCTTGAGCGAGTTCAAGCCCAGCGGTATCTGTCGGTGCTTCTTGTATTTGTAATTGGTGAAGCCTGGTGTCTTAGACTCATTTAAAATCCAGATGTGCCTGGTGGTGGGGCGCTGGATGGCATGCGCCTCAGGTAGCTTGTTACTGAAATGGGTTGGGGCTGGTTGTAGCCCACTGGTAGCCATACATCGCCGGCGCTGGTGGCCAGGTGCACCTCCCAATTGTAGAAACCGCGGTAGGCGGCGGGATCCTCGCGCAATAGGGCCGCATAGATGAGTACGGCCCGACCGTAGTAGTCGCTGTTGTTGTAACCCCAGAGGGCCTTGCGGATGT
>CANHSW010000064.1 GCA_947463165.1 Cyanobacteriota bacterium | reverse complement strand
TTCTGCAGTCTCACACCGGTTGCCGCCCTCGACTGCTGCGGCACCGCATCGGCGCGGGTGCGGACGATCACGCCGCGCTCGCTTACCAACAGCAGTTCTTCGCCGGAACCCAGCACCTTTAGGCCCACAAGTACATCGCCATCGCGGCGAAACTTGATTGCCCGCAGGCCCATGCCAGCCCGTTTCTGCAGGCGGAATTGGTCTACCGGTACTCGCTTACCTAGACCAGAGGCACTGGCCACCAGCACCCAGGGCCCCTCGCTAACCGCAGTGCCCTCCTCCGCCAGCTCGATATCGTCTAAATCCTCCTCTTGGCCGTTGACGCTGCTGGCCACCCGATCGGCCAGTTCAGCCGGCAACACATCCATGCTCACCAACTGATCACCGCCACGCAAATTCATGGCCCTCACCCCCCGGGCTGAGCGGCCCAGGGGTCTGAGCTCCTCATCGCTGAGGCGGAAGTGGATGGTCATGCCATTGCGGGAGCCAATCAGCACGCTGTCTCCAGGCAAGGCCAGGCGTACCCAGGTGAGGGCATCGCCATCTTCCAGGGAGATTGCAATCAAGCCGTTAGAGCGAATATTGGCGAATGCAGATAGGAGAGTGCGCTTGACATAGCCGCCTCTGGTGAGCATCACCAACACTCCATCGGCAGCAAATTCACTCACTGCTAGCAGTGAGGTGATCTGTTCCTCCCGTGGAATCGGCAGCAGTTGCACCGTTGGAGTTCCCTTGGAGGCACGGCTGCAAATCGGTACGCGATAGGCGGGCAGGGAATAGACCACCCCCCGATCACTGAATAGCAGCAGGGAGTCATGGTCATTGCAGCTGATAAACAGGCGTACCGCCTCCTCGGCCTGGTTGCGGGTGCCGGCCTTGCCCCGGGTGCCGCGGCTGGTGGCTTCAAATTCGCTTACCGGCATCCTTTTCAGATAGCCGTTTTTAGTGAGCAATACCACCGAGCGCTCATTGGCGATCAGATCGATGTCTTCCAGACCTGCTTCCAGGTCGAGAATAACCGTACGGCGAGGCGAGTTGTATTTATCTCTCAGTATATGCAACTCCTCTGTAATCAGCTCAAACACTCGTTCGCGACGAGCTAAGATATCCTTGTAGTCGATGATCTTGGCGAGAAGATCCTCATGCTCTAGTCGAATCTTGTCCGCCTCCAGGGCCGTTAGGCGGCGTAATTGCATCTGGAGGATGGCATCGGCCTGCAGCTCGCTCAAGCCAAATTGCTGGGTTAGCTCCGTGCGGGCGCTGGCCGCATCGGTGGCGCCACGGATCAGGGCAATGATCGCATCTAGATTGTCTAGGGCAATTAATAGTCCGAGCAGGATGTGATCGCGCTCCTCAGCCTTGCGCAGCAGATAGCGGGTGCGGCGCTCGATCGTCTCGACTCGAAACTCGAGGAACACCTCCAGCATCTTGCGCAGGTTGAGCAGCAGGGGCTCCCCAGCCACCAACGAGAGCATGTAGGCATTGAAGTTGCTCTGGAGGGGAGTTAGCTTGAATAAATTATTCAACACAACTTGAGGGTAGGCATCGCGGCGAAGCTCGATGACAATTCTCATGCCATCTCGATCGGATTCGTCGCGGATATCGCTTATTCCTTCCAGTTTTTTATCGTTTACCAGCTCGGCGATTCGCTCAATCAACGCCGCTTTATTGGTTTGATAGGGAAGCTCGGTGATAATCACCGCATCCCGATCTGGCCGTCCGGTTACCTCCAGGGTTTCAATCGATGCCACTCCGCGCATGGTCACCGAACCGCGACCGGTGGCATAGATCTCCCGAATGCCGCTGCGGCCAAGGATCTGGCCACCGGTGGGGAAGTCGGGGCCAGGAATCAGGGCTGTCAGCTCTCGATCGGAGAGTTCAGGATTGGCAATCATGGCCAAAAGGCCATTGATCAATTCGCCTGGATTGTGGGGCGGAATGTTGGTCGCCATCCCCACGGCAATGCCGGAGGAACCGTTGAGCAGCAACTGGGGCAACCGGGCCGGCAGCACGGTGGGTTCCTGCTGGCTGCCGTCAAAGTTGTCGGCGAAGTCAACTGTTTCGCTCTCGATATCATCGAGGAGCGCATCCGTGGTTAGCGATTGCAGCCGTGATTCCGTATATCGCATTGCGGCCGGCGGATCGTTATCCACTGAACCAAAATTGCCGTGGCCATCGATGAGCGGCATGCGCATCGAAAAATCCTGGGCCATCCGCACCAGGGCGTCATACACGGCGGTGTCTCCGTGGGGGTGGTACTTACCGAGCACCTCCCCCACCACGCGGGCGCATTTCCGATAGGGCCTGTCGCTGGTGAGACCCAATTCGTACATCGCATAGAGAATGCGGCGATGCACGGGTTTAAGACCATCGCGGGCATCGGGCAGGGCCCGGCCCACAATCACGCTCATCGCGTACTCCAGGTAGGAGCGCGACATCTCGTTGCGGAGGTCGGTCTGGATGATCCGTCCGTCAGAGTCTCCGGGGGTCTGAGCTCCGTTGGATTCGGCCATGCAGCAACGCCCTCAGCAGTAATGATTTTACTGTGACGGGTGTGAGTTAAAGGGCCGGTGAGCGATCTGGGCTCCACTCGTTGCGAAGGCCAGCTGATCGATCGCCAGCAAAGCGGCCTGTTGCAGGTGCGCACCGCCGCGCAATTTCGCGCCCTGGTGGCGGAGCAGGGGCTGGCTCAGGCCTACGAGGCCACCGATGTGGTGGTGGCCGCCGACGCTGGTTTCACCAACCAGGTGAGTTGGCAACTCAGCCTGGGTCCCAGCGATCCACCGATCCGGCTGCGCCAGGCCCAGCTCGATGGCCTGGAGGCCCTCTGTGGTAGCGGTTCAGGTGAGCTGCTGCTGTCGGCGGCGAGTTTGCCGAGCCTGGCCACCCTGTTGGCGGGCGGCAGCATCGAGCTCAGCGCCATTGGTGAGGTAACGCCATTGCAGCCCCGCCGCGAGCTGAACGCCAGCTTGAGCCTCGCTCAGATCGGCGGCGGCCGTCTGCTACTGCATCGCGCCATCGTTGAAAACGGCATTGTTGGCATCAGCAGCCTGGCTGGCCTGACGGCTACCCACCTGGGGCCCCTGGTGGGTCCGCTGGTGAGCAGCCTTTACGCCTGCGGCGGGCCCGGCAGCATCGGGCTGACCATGCCAGGCCTGGGGCTGCTGGGGCCGGGTTCGCCGGTGCTGGTGGGCGGAGCGATCGGCTGGGTGGTGGGGCCCGGCAGCGGTCATCAGCCAGGGGTACCCCGTTCCGCTCTGGGCCATGCCCTGGCCCCTGGCGCAAGTGCCGCCGTCAGTGTCGAGTTGCATCAGCTGCAACCTGGAAGCCTGCGGGTCTGCCGATTCGAGGGCCATGGCGCCGCCCTGCTGTTGCCGGTGGCGGCGCCGGTACCCCTGCTCAACCTCAACATCGCCCGCCAAGCCGCCGCCGGGGCCGAATTACTGGAGGCCCCGGTGCTCGACCTGGGCATTCCGCGCCGACTCAAACCAAGCCTGGGCCGGGTGCGCTACAGCGATCTACTCAGCGGCCAGCTGACCCTGCAGGGACGCCCGATCACCTGCTCACCAGCCCACAGCCCCCGCTTGGCGGCGGCGGCAGCCGAGGAGCTGGTCTGCCGCCTGCGGGAGGGGCGCTTCCCCCTGCGGCTGCCATGGCAAAGCCTTGGATCCCGCTCCACCCTGGTGCCCTTGGCAGATTGACCTCCTCGAAGCTGAAGTCCTTGAAGCTGAAGTCCTGAAACCTGCTTGCTGCAAAAACTGTTTGCTGCAAAAAGTGCTTGCTGCAAAACCGCTGGCTGCAAATCTGGTGACTGCAAAACTGATGGCCGAAGAGCAGATGATCAGAAACCGCTATTAAGCTCCCGGAGCTGATGCGACGCGGGCCTGCCCATGGGCAGCCCAGGGAAGTGCGAATCCCAGCTCGCTGGATCAGAGACCACAGGTGCTAAATCTGCCAACTCAGAATTTTGCCAATTTGAATTGACTCAGTCTGATGCGGCTGAAATGTTTACGGCTGGGGCCACTGGCCAGGTTCCTGCCAGTGGTGAGCATTCGCTGAGCTCCCCTGCCTGCGTATCTCCGGGCGAGCTGCTCAATTCCAGCGCAGCTCAGCTTCCCAGTGTGGCCAGCAGCATTTTGGTGCCGCCTCTGCCTGGAGCCAGCGAGCAGCAAGCCGGCAGCGAACCGGGCGGCGAGTGGGAGCTGCTGCTTAGTAAGTGGCAAACCTGGTGGACCAGTGGCGAGCTGATCGCCCTGGCCAGCCAGGCCCGCAAGCCTTTACTGCTGATTGCTGGCCTGCTGGCTTTGTTGCTGGTGTTGCTTCTCTATGCGGGCCTGCTCGCCGCCCTGGAGAGCCTGCCGCTGCTGCCCGGTCTGCTGGAACTGGTGGCCGTGATTTGGTTGGTGCGCTACGGGGGGCCTCGCCTGCTGCACAGGGACGAGCGCCAGCGGCTGATCGCAGCCCTGGCCAGCCGCTGGCGCGGCTTTCTCGGGGGTTGAAAGCCGCTGCCGCCTCCCCGCTCAAGCCCGTTTGGGGGTCGCACCTACTTGACGAGCTCAGGCAGGTTGATAGTTTGTCGCGATTGCGTCCGTATTTCAGGTGGAGATTCAGCTCGGCCGTTCCCGAACCGTTCGCCGCGCCTACGGCATCGATGAGATCGCCCTGGTTCCCGGAGGTCGCACCGTCGACCCAGCCGTCACCGACAGCAGCTGGAGCCTAGGGGGCATCAACCGTGAGATCCCGATCATCGCCAGCGCCATGGACGGGGTGGTGGATGTGGCCATGGCTGTGGAACTGAGCCGGCTGGGTGCCCTGGGCGTGCTGAACCTGGAGGGGGTGCAGTGCCGCTACGAGGATCCCAACCCGATCCTCGATCGCATCGCTTCTGTGGGCAAACAGGAGTTTGTGCCTCTGATGCAGGAGCTCTACAGCCAACCGGTGCGAGAGGACCTAATCCGGCTTCGCATCGGCGAAATCAAGGCCAAGGGGGGCATTGCCGCCGTTAGTGCCACGCCGATGGCGGCCTTGAGGTTCGGCCAGGCGATCGCGGAGGCCGGCGCCGATCTGTTCTTCGTGCAGGCCACTGTGGTGAGCACCGAGCACATCGGCCCCGCCGGCCAGGAAAGTCTCAATTTGGAGACCCTCTGCCGCGAGATGGGCGTGCCGGTGGTGATTGGTAATTGCGTCACCTATGAAGTGGCTCTGAAGCTGATGCGCGCCGGCGCCGCCGGCCTGATGGTGGGTATTGGCCCAGGCGCCGCCTGCACCAGCCGCGGCGTTCTCGGCATCGGCATCCCCCAAGCCACCGCCGTTGCCGACTGCGCAGCGGCCCGTGATGACTACGAAAAAGAGAGTGGCAACTACGTGCCTGTGATCGCCGATGGTGGCATTGTTACCGGAGGCGACATCTGCAAGTGCCTGGCCTGTGGCGCCGACGCCGTGATGATCGGTTCGCCGATCGCTCGTGCCGCCGAGGCCCCTGGACGAGGCTTCCACTGGGGCATGGCCACCCCCAGCCCGGTGCTGCCCCGCGGCACCCGCATCCAGGTGGGCACCACCGGCAGCCTGGAGAAGATCCTGCGCGGACCGGCCAGCCTCGATGACGGTACCCAGAACCTGTTGGGCTGCATCAGGACCTCCATGGGCACCCTGGGGGCCAAAAACCTGAAGGAGATGCAAGCGGTGGAGGTGGTTGTGGCCCCGTCGCTGCTCACCGAGGGCAAGGTTTATCAGAAGGCCCAGCAATTGGGCATGGGCAAATAGGGCCTGCCACCAGCAGCCCTATCCTGACTGGTGTGGGGGCTACGGCTCACACACTCCTCACACCCTCCAGCCCGGTGTTCCCGGGCCTTTTGTCTTTTGCAACGCTTGGCTGCAGCAGGCTTTTGAGGCCTGCTCCCCTTGCTAGATTGTTCCCAAAGCGATCCACTTCAGGATGTCCTCAGTCGCAGCCGTCACCGATGCCAGCTTTGAAGAGCAAGTGCTGACAAGCACTTTACCTGTATTGGTTGACTTCTGGGCGCCCTGGTGTGGTCCCTGCCGCATGGTTGGGCCAATTGTAGATGAGATCGCCAATGAACTTAAGGATGTGATCAAAGTCTACAAGATGAACACTGATGAAAATCCTAAAATTGCCAACGAATATGCCATACGCAGTATTCCTACTTTGATGCTTTTTGTCGGCGGCGCAAAAGTAGATACAGTTGTTGGTGCTGTTCCCAAGCAAACCTTGATGAGCACAATTAACAAGCATCTTGCTTGAGTGAATACTATAAAATTCGGTTTTTAAATCGCACCTAGCCTCGCTAATTTGCATTTTTGCATTAGTATAGGCTAGTTTTTTTAATGCCACCTCGAAATATATCAAATATCATTCATGCCCTTCTGGAGTAGCGTTGCAGCAACTGACCTACCCCTCGTTTAGGCGAGCGAAATGGGCGATTATTTGAGGTGATCTTTTTGTTTTGGATATGAATCTAGTCTTTAACTTACTGGATTTAACTGATATACAGATTTTTTTATGTGATGCGAACGAGTAATAATTGTTACATTTTTTATTGCAGGTGCTTTTATTGTTTTTGCTCTTATCAAAGACAACTGAATTACTTGCCTGATTGATTTAAGTGAGCAAATTAGCTCTGCGCTGCATTCCTGTGTATCCGACAATTCCTCGTTTATCGGGGAGTTAATATTTCAGCAAACCCTAGTAAGCAATTGGCAGACACCAATAAAGTCTTCATCGTGCGTCTCATAATTATTATTTTTCTTTCTGATTTTTTATAAGGGCATCTCAAAAAATCCCAGATCTCACCGGTCTCGTGACATGAGATTGTGGCGACATGCTTGCCTTTGACTCGCAAAAGCCGAATGGGAATTTTCGAGGCGCCCACAAGTAAATCAGCTCGGCAATTGACGGCAAGGTAAAATATTTATTTCCTCTGTAATCATGGCTTCGTATTATGTGGAAAAGTGGCCTGCCCCCAAGCAGCTCTGATAAGCATTGAGCAACAATGGAGGCAAATCAGACAGAAGCAAAGCCCTAGGAAGCTGGCGGCCTTCACCAGTCAACCTCGATGTGAGGTATTGCTAACATTGTTTGCCAACTTGTGTTTTGGGCGAAGCTTTTGTGGAAAGGGCATTCACGACAGCTTTTAAAGTGTTGTAATGCTCACAAAAAATTTAAGCGTGTAACAGAAGCCACACGGAAACCACGCCCAGGTCGCTCTGTTGTTCACACTTGGAAGAGTGTTTCTAGTGACAGTTGAAGGGACCTATGGGCAAGGCGCATTTCGGCCTGATCGGTTTGGGCGTAATGGGGGAAAACCTTGTGCTCAACGCCGAGCGCAATGGCTATTCAAGTGTTGTTTATAACCGCACCCCAGCCAAAACGGCCGCTTTCCTGGCGGGCCCTGGAGCGGGAAAGCAGATCATTGGCGCAAATACCCTGGAGGAATTTGTGGATGCCCTGGAGCGGCCGCGCCGAATCCTGGTGATGGTAAAGGCTGGTCAGCCCATCGACGACATGATCAGCCAGCTATCGCCTTTGCTGGAGGAGGGAGATCTGCTGATTGATGGCGGCAATTCCCTCTATACAGATACCGAGCGCCGGGTGGCGGATCTGGAAAGTCGTAGTTTCGGTTTCATTGGCATGGGCGTCAGTGGCGGCGCCAAGGGTGCCCTGGAGGGTCCCAGCATGATGCCCGGCGGCACTCGCGCCGCCTATGAGGCCATTGAACCTTTGTTGCGCAAGATGGCAGCCCAGGTGGATGACGGGCCCTGCGTCACCTACATCGGCCCCGGTGGAGCCGGCCACTTCGTCAAAACAGTGCACAATGGCATTGAATATGGCATTCAACAGATATTGTCCGAGGCCTATGACTTAATGAAGCGCGCAGGTGGATTAACTGGTGATCAGATGGCAGATGTACTAAAAAATTGGAATACCACGGAGGAACTAAGCTCCTTTTTGGTGGAGATCACTGAAATCTGCCTGCGCACCAAGGACCCGGAAACCGGTTCAGATTTGGTGGAGCTGATTGTCGATGCCGCCGGTCAGAAGGGCACTGGACTCTGGACAGTGGTCAGCGCCCTCCAGATGGGGGTGGCGGTACCCACTATCTACGCCGCCCTCAATGCCCGGGTGTTGAGCTCCATGCGCCAGGAGCGCCTGGCAGCTGCCGCCGTTCTCAAGGCGCCCGAGAGCCATCCGATCGATTTGGGCAAGGCCGCTGATGCCATGGCTCCCCTGTTCGATGCCTGTGTGTTGGCGGCCATCGCCAGCTACGCCCAGGGCATGGCTCTGCTGCAGGAAGCTTCAATTCTGCATAATTACAACCTGGACATGTCGGCCATTGGCCAGATTTGGAAAGGTGGTTGCATCATCCGTGCCCGCCTGCTGCAGCGCATTCAGGATGCATATACCAATAATTCACAGTTGGACAACTTGATGCTAGATCCCTGGTTTGCGGATCAAATAAACCGCCGCTTGCCTGGTCTGCGCCAAGTGGTGGCTGGTGGCGCCCTTACTGGCATACCGCTCCCCTGCCTCAGCAGTTCCTTAGATTATATTGATAGTTATCGCTCCGCACGCCTGCCCCAGAACCTGCTGCAAGCCATGCGCGACTGTTTTGGAGCCCACACCTACGAGCGCCTCGATCAACCCGGCAGTTTCCACACAGAATGGCTTGATTGATCAATTTCTCCATGCCGGTTTGCCATGGGGCAATTGAGTAATTATTAATTACCCATGGCAAATTTAGAATTAGTAGTGGCCGGCTTAGTAGTGGCCAACTTGGCAATGAACGGCTTGGCAATGGTAAATCAAGTAGTGGCAGCCTTGAGAATGAATAATATGTTAATAAGGAATCTGGCAATCACAACTTTAGTGGTTGGAAATTTAATAACACAAAATTTAGCAATTAACAATTCAGCAATGATTGATTAATGAAAGAAGTAATTTGTGGTTTTCAATTCGGTGATGGGGGATTTGGCAATGGGGGATTTGGCGATGGGCGCTGAACATGTTTCCTAT
>CANHSW010000063.1 GCA_947463165.1 Cyanobacteriota bacterium | reverse complement strand
TCTCGATGGAAGAGCGCATGACCATCTGCAACATGGCGATCGAGGGCGGCGCCCGTTGCGGCTACGTCAACCCCGACGCCACCACCTTTGCCTATCTCCAGGGCCGACCAGCCGCCCCCAGCGGCGAGGCCTGGCAACGGGCCCTGGCCTGGTGGACCTCCCTGGCCAGCGACGATCAAGCCCTGTTCGACGACGAGGTGCGCTTCGATGCCAGCCTGCTGGCCCCCACCGTGACCTGGGGCATCACCCCCGGCCAGGGCATGGCCGTCGACGAGACCGTGCCCACCCTGGAGCAGACCCCCGCCGATGAGCGGCCCCTGGCGGAGGAGGCCTACCGCTACATGGACCTGCGGGCCGGTGAGCCGATTGCCGGCACACCCGTGGATGTCTGCTTCATTGGCAGTTGCACCAACGGCCGGATCAGCGATCTGCGGGCGGCGGCCGCCGTGGCCCAGGGCCGCCAGGTGGCCACCGGCCTGAGGGCCTTCGTGGTGCCCGGCAGTGAGCAGGTGGCCGCTGCGGCTGAGGCGGAAGGCCTCGATGCAGTGTTCCGCGCCGCTGGCTTTGAGTGGCGCGAACCCGGTTGTTCGATGTGCCTGGCGATGAACCCCGATCGCCTGGAGGGGCGCCAGCTCAGCGCCAGTTCCAGCAATCGCAACTTCAAGGGCCGCCAGGGTTCCGCCACCGGTCGCACCCTGCTGATGAGTCCGGCGATGGTGGCCGCCGCCGCCGTCACCGGCCAGGTCACCGATGTGCGCAGGCTGCTGCAGTCTTGAGCGCTCGCCAGCTGGCAGTCACCGCCCCATCTGCATCCACCCCATTTGCGCCCTGTTTCGATGTCTGCTGCCTTCCCCGCCGGTCCGATTAGTCGCGTCATGGGCCCTGCCTTGGTGCTGCGCGGCGACGACATCGACACCGATCGGATCATTCCGGCCCGCTTTCTCAAGTGCGTGGCCTTCGATGGACTGGGCGAGCAGGTGTTCGCCGACGATCGCGCCGAGCTGGGCGGCAGCCACCCCTTCGATCGGCCCGAACATCGCGATGCGACGATCCTGCTGGTGAATCGCAATTTCGGCTGCGGTTCCAGTCGCGAGCATGCACCCCAGGCGCTGATGCGCTGGGGGATTCGGGCGGTGGTGGGGGAGAGTTTTGCCGAGATTTTCTATGGCAACTGTCTAGCCCTGGGGATCCCCTGCCTGCAGGCCCCCCACGACACGATGCTGGCGATTCAGGTGGCCGCAGCCGCCGATCCCACCATCCCCTTCAGCATCGATCTGGCCCAGGCCAGCCTGACGGCTGGCGGCCCGAATGCTGGCCAAAGCTGGAACCTGGAGCTGGCGGCTGGCCCCCAGTTGATGCTGGTGAGCGGCCAGTGGGATGGCACCGGCCAGCTGCTGGCCCGGGATAGCGAATTGACCGCCACAGCGGCGCGATTGCCCTATCTCACTGGCTTCAGAACGGCAGCCTGATCGGGCTTGGATTGGGGTTATAGGGAACGAATGGCGTGCCCGTGCCCTGGAAGTTGAAGTCGTTAAGCCTCACCCGAATGCCGCCAAGTTGTTCGTAAGGGCTGTAATAAATACCGATGTCGTAGGCGCGGCGTTGCCAGCGCAACTCCACGTAAGAATTGGTTGTTTGGCCATAGAAGCCGGAGTTGCCATCCACGTTGATGCCAATGCCGCCGCTCAGCAGCAGGGGCCCGACAATTTGTTGGGTTAATGCCAGGTTGAGGGTGGCCAGATCCACGGCCCGATCGAAACTAAGTGGACTGACCCCCTGGCGCAGGGTGCCGCCGCCGGTGATGGTGAACTGGGTGAAATCCAGCCAGGGTTTTTGGAAGTGGCCCAGGGTCCAGGTGGGGCCACCGGTAAGGCTGATGGTGTTTTGATTGCTGCCATCGCCGAAGTAAGCCAACTGGGTGGTGATGTTGGCGTTCAAAGTTAGGCCCGGCACCACCGGCACGGCGGAGTTGAGATAGGCCTGATCCGGCGTGGCGGCCAGGGCCTTACCGGTCCACAGGGGCAGGGAGCCATTGATCGAGGCGATCAAATTGGCTCGCCATAGCCGGGCGAGGTTGGTGCTATCAAAGCTGTTGCCCTGGTAGTTGCCCAGGCCGGTGCGCCAGAAATAGCTTCTGGTAAGAGATCCCCAGGGCCGCAGATTGCCGGTGCCCTCCAGGAAGATGCCATAGGCGGAATACACGTCCTGTTCCCCCAGGGAGCCGTTCCAAACGCGATAGCGGTAGGCCCCGAAAGCGCGCAAGTTGCTATCCCCCAGTAGCGGCAGCCGCAGCGGCCGGCTCAGGTCGCCCCAGCTACGGGTGGCGTTGGCGATGTTTTTTGGATTGAAGCTGGAGATGTCCAGGTTGGCATCGGCCTGGAAGCCCAGGAGCGGCGCTTGCAGCCGGGCCACCAGGCCAAACAGGTCGCCTGGGCTGGTGGGCTGTTCGCTACCGGGGGCGCCGGCGGATTGGCCCGGCAGCGGATAGCTATCCGTTTTTCCCGCGATCGCCCGTTGCAGCAGGAATTGGGGTTGCAGCTCCAGTCTGCCGCTGCCATTGCCGAGACGGATCTCCGGTGCCTTGTAGCCGATAAAGAAGCCGTCGCGGTCCTTGCCGTCTTGGCCCAGCACCACTCGGTTGTCCACCTCTTCTTTCCTTTTGATCCGCGTCTGCCGCGTCACCGGGATCGGCAGCCGTTCATCCAGGATCAAGCGGTTGCGGCGGGCCTTGATCACTGTGTCGCCGTTGGCCTTCAGCGTGGCAACCAGGTCTTCCGAGTTCAGCCAGGCCTGGGCTGGCGTGAAGGGGTCATTGGTGAAGGCGGCCCGATCGGCCCGCAGGCTGCCGGGGGTGAAGGTCATCCGCTTGGCCTGGAGCCGCCAGCGGCTGATGCTGCCCTGCACCAGCTCGCTATTACTCACGGTGGTGAGCGACTGCAGTTGCTGGGGGCGCGTCTGGCCAAATTGATTCACCGCGTCTGGCGTGGTCAGCTGGCTGGGGAAGCCAAAGCGGCGTTCCGCCTTGAGGCTGCGCTGGAAGACCACGTCGCTGACGCGCTGGGGGATGGTCTGGACAACCCGCTGGCGCTCCAGTTCCTGGCGCTGTGCCCGCTGCCAGGCATTGCCGCTAGCGGCGGGCTCGGCCCCAGGCGCTGGCGTTGCGGCCTGGCCGGCGGCGGCACTGGTTTTGCTGGGCGTACTGGCTAAAGCGAGGCTGTCGGGGGCGCTGACCTTGCCGGAGGCCACCTCATCCAGCAGCTGATTTAAAGAGCGACGGGGTTGCAGCGATTCAGCTGTTATTCCCGGGCATCCCAGGGCAGGCGCCATGGCGGTGATCGCCCGATTGGGCAGCTGCCGCTGGCCAAAGCGATAGCGCATCCCCAGCAGATAGCCGTTGCTGCCCTCCTTAACACCGCTATAGGTGCCCCAGGCCCCCGAGCGGTGGTGGATGCGGCCCACCAGCGACCACTGGGGATCCACCAGGGCCTCCACTTCAAAGGCTAAATAGTTGAGGAACTGGGCACTTTTACGGCGAAAGGTCTGCTCGTAATAGCTCAACTCGGTATTCAGGCTCACCCCTTCCACCGCCAGCAGGCTGAGCCAGGGGCGCAGCCACAGCCGCACGCCAACACCGGCGGTGATCTCCCCAAAGCTCTGGGCCGGCACGCCCGCATTGGCCACGGCCTGGTTGTACTGCCCGCCCCGCTGGGGGCTGGCCCGGTGGCCGATCAGGTTGCCGTCCAGTTCGATGCTCAGGGGGCCGCCGTCGAGCAGCCGCCGCTGCAATCCCAGGCCCATCAGGGCCTCGGGCCTGGGTTCGCCGTTGAAGGTGAAGGTACCGCTGAGGGCGGCGTTGGTCATCTTGCCCCCCCAGGCTGTGGCTGCCCAGGGGTAGGGCTGCCAGTCGGGCAGGTGGGGAATGGGCGGGGTGCAGGCCATCGGCTCGCCGGGGCCCAGGGGCTGGGAGGGCGGCTGGTCGATATCGAAATCCTGGGCGCTGGTGTCTAGATCCAGAACGCCGTAGACGTCCTCGATCTCGCCCACCCCTTCCAGCAGGCTGTAGCGCAGGCGACTGGCCTGCAAATACTGCTGACCGCGCTGGAAGCGCACGCCACCGGAGGCGTAGACGGTGCGCGAGTTGAGGTCGTATTCGATCCGCTCCGCCCGCAACTGGCCGCCGGCCAGGGTTGCGGCAGCGTGGCCGATGGCCACCACCCGACCCAGTTGGGCGTCGTAGCTCTGCTGGTTGGCCGACAGGCCAATCTCCAGCGGAACGGCACTGGCCGGATTTGACGGGCCAGCGGCTCCAAGCGACGGCAAGCCATCGGCAGGCAAACCCTTGAGAGGCAAACCAGATGATGGCAAGCCCGAGGGCGCTGCCAGGCCTGAATCGCTGGCCGACGGCTCCGCCTCTTTCTGCATCAGCGGCTCCGCCGGCTTCTGCGCCAGCGGCTCCGCCGCTATCTGCAGCAGCGGCTCCGCCGCTATGGGCCCAAAATCATTGACCAGTAAACGATTTGGGGGCTCTGCCGCCAAGTAATCAGGCGGCTGGGCAACCAAAAAATTAAGCGGCTGCGCCGCCGAATAACTAAGCGGCTGCGCCGCCAAATAACTAAGCGGCTGCGCCGCCTTGGCAGTGGCCAGCAAGCTGCTCCAGGCAGCGAGTGGGATCAGGGCCAGAGGAACGGGACCCAGGGGTGAACGCCTTGGCCTCCGATGGCGCCGCACAGACGTTCAACGAATGGCGGCGATCCTGCCATGGGGCGGCCTTGGAGCCGATCAATCCTCCAGGTCTTTGCGGCTGGGGGTGCGGCTGGGGTCACTGGCCAAGAAGCCGAACATGAAGATCCCGATGAAAAAGAAAACGACGGAGTAAACCGAAATCTTGAGGGCGAGCATGGTCGGGCCTGCGGGATCGAGGGGCTGGGAGGAGACCGGCTTACGGGGGGGAGAGCGCCGTGGGGCGACACCACCTGGGAAGCCTCACCTGCCGTGCGGCTGCCGAATCATCCTATGGGGGAGTCGCCGGCCATCCAAATTGGCCAGGGGCGCTGGGCAGGTCTGGCGGCCAGGATTGAAACGATTCCGTCACGGTTGCCAGTGAATGGGTTGTCAGCGCATCCGGGGCCCGATCGCGCCTGCTGGGACCTGCTGCCCCTCTGGCAGTGCGGCCAACCGGATGGGGCCGAGGGGTCGGCCCAGGGGCATCCCTGGGGGGCGAGCCATCGACCCGACTGGCAGCGGCGCGGCCTGATTTGCTGGCCCCGGGGGGGGCAGTGGCGCCGCCTGCGCCTGCAGCTGACCTGCCCACCCAGCTGGCGGGGACTGGCCGAATCAGAATTAGGAGGCCCAGCACTGGCGGCCCTAGCCCGGCTTTGCCTGCGCTGGTGGGCCGATCGGGCCGAGCTCTGGGTGGATGGCCACTGCGTTCACCAGGGCGACCTGTTCGACACGGCCTGCCGTTGGCCCCTGCCCGCCCGCTGGTGGCGCAGCCAGGGGTTGCAGCTGGAGTTGCGCCTGCGCAGCCCCCTCCACGACGACGGCGCCCTGGTGAGCAGCCGAGTCGAACTGGAGCCCCTGGAGGCCTCCGATCCCCTGGATCTGCTCGGCGACACCCGGGCCCAGCTGCGCCAGCTGACCGGCTTTTTGGCTGACGCAGCTGGCCCCGGGGTGCATGTGCTGGGTCATGCCCACCTGGACCTGGCCTGGTTGTGGCCTGTGGCCGACACCTGGCGGGCGGCCGAGCGCACCTTCGCCTCGGTGCTGGAGCTGATCGAGCGCTACCCAGAGCTCCACTTCGGCCACTCCACGCCCGCCCTCTACAGCTGGTTGCAACGCCAGCGGCCGAGCCTGTTCAAGCGGCTGCTGGCCGCCGTGGAGGCCGGTCGCTTCGAGCCGATCAATGGGCCCTGGGTGGAAACCGACTGCGTGCTGATCGCCACCGCCTCGCTGTTGCGCCAGTTCCAGCACGGCCAGCGCAGCAGTAGGCGGCTTTTCCCAGGCCTGGACCATGCCCTGGCCTGGCTGCCGGACAGTTTTGGCTTCAGCGGCGGCCTGCCGGCGGTGGCGGCGGCCACCGGCGTGCGCTGGTTCTGCACCCACAAGCTGGCCTGGAATGCCACCAACCCATTCCCCCATCGACTGTTTCGCTGGCGCAGTCGCTGTGGCGCCGAGCTGCTGGCCCTGAACACCGCTCCGATCGGCACCGATGGCGATCCCCTGGCCATCGCCAGCTACTGGCGCGACTGGCAGCGGGCCAGCGGCATCAGCGAAGCCCTGTGGTTGCCGGGCGTGGGCGACCACGGCGGCGGCCCCAGTGCCGAAATGCTGGAGCAGCTGCGCCTGTGGCGCGACCGTCCAGAAGCGCTGCCCCAAAGCCACGGCCGCCTGCGCGACTACCTGGCCCGCCTGGAGCCCTGCGCCGCCCACCTGCCGGTGTGGCGCGATGAGCTCTATCTGGAACTGCACCGCGGCTGCGCCACCAGCCGCCCCGACCAGAAGCGTCACAACCGCAGCCTGGAGCGCCTGCTAAGAGAAGCCGAGCTGGCGGCGGTGCTGGCGGCCAGGTTGGAGCTGCCCAACTGGGAGCCGCTGCTGTTCCAGCAATTCCACGACATCCTGCCGGGCACGGCGATTCCGGAGGTGTTTGAGCAGGCGGAACCCCACTGGCGGCGGGCCCGCCGCCAGGCCCGCACCGCCAGGGATCGGGCCATGGCCCTCTGGCTGGGGGAGACCGCGCCCCTGAGCGGGCCAGCCACCGCAACGGATTGGTGGCTTGCCCAGCTGCAGCCTCTGCCGGCCAGGCCGCTCACCCTGCGGCTACCTGCGGGGCAGTGGCAACTGGAGCAGGGCCAGCTGCCCCAGCAGCCGGCCCCTGGCGGGGGCTGCTGGGTGCAGCTGCCAGGTTTGGAGGGGGTGGTGGCCCAGCGCCTGGCGCGGGGGCCGCTCGCGCCTGTGGTTCCCGGCCCGTCGCCAACCGCCAGCGCCACCGGCCCGCAGCAGCCGGTGCGGCTGGTGCGGCAGCCCGATGGCTGGCTGCTCGATAACGGGCTGTTGAGCCTGCGGCTGGGGGCGGGCGGGCTGGAACAGCTTTGGGATGACTGCGGCGAGCCCCAGTTGGCCGGGCCGCTGGCCTGGTGTCGCTACCGCGATCGGGGGGAGTTCTGGGATGCCTGGGATCTCGCCGCCGACTACCGCCAGCACCCCCTCCCCTGGCGGTGGCAGGGCCTGCCTGAGCTGGTGGAGCAAGGGCCGCTCTGCGTCCGCTTCCTGTGGCGGGGGCGCTGCGGTGCCAGCTCGGTGCGGCTGGATGGCCGGCTGCTGGCCGGCAGCCCGTGGTTGGAACTGACCCTGGCGGTGGACTGGCGCCAGCGCCATGAATTATTGCGGCTGGAATTGCCCCTGGCGGCGCCGGCCAGCCGTTGGGCGGCCGATTGCTCCGGCGGCGTGATCGAGCGCCCCGCCGAGGCCCGCACCGCCCGGGAGCAGGCCCGCTGGGAGGTGACGGTGGTCAGCTGGCTGGCTGCTGTGCGGGCCGGTGGTGGCGCCGCTGGCGGCCTGGCGGTGCTGCTGGATGGCCCCCAGGGCGCCTCGGCCACATCCGAGCGGCTGGGGGTATCGCTGTTGCGGGCTCCCACCTGGCCGGATCCCGGTGCCGACAACGGCTGGCAAAGGCTGCGACTGGCCCTGATGCCCTACCGCGGACCCTGGAGCCAGGCCGGCCTGGCCAGCGAGGCGCTGCGGCTGCGGGAACCGCTGTGGCTGCGCCCGGCCAGCTGCTTGGCCCGCCATGCCAAAGGGATTGGTGAAGCTGATGAACCCCTTGGGCAGTCCCTGCGCCGGGGTCTGCCGCCGCTGCCGCCGGGGGTGGTGATGATCGGTTTGCGCCCCGATCCCGAGGGGCCAGTGCTGAGCGTGCAAAACCTCACCCCCTGCCGGCAGCATTGGCATCCCGGCCCCCGCTGGCACCTGGCTGCACAACTCGATGGCCTGGACCAGCGCCCCCATGAACGGATCTCCCCTGATCGAGACCAGGGCCGCCAAAAAAATGCCCCCCCGCAGGGGGTGGGCTGGTTGGCGCCCTGGCAGCTGGGTTTCTGGCGACTGGCTCAGTCGTCGTGATCGTCGAAGGGATCCGAGAGGGCCTTGGAGGGGGCGCCAAAGGCCGTGTACACCCCGTAGCCGGTGAGGGCCAGCAGCACCGCCAACACGGCGATAGCCACCGTTAGGGCCGGTGAAGAGCTGGTTTCCATGGGTTGAAAAGCGGGGGTGGGCTGGACTGGCTTACGGGTTGTGGCTTGCGGGTTGCGCTGAGCTGGAGCCTGATCCCTGGGCTGGGCTGGAGCCTGGAATTCGCCTGGCTGGGGCCCGGTAAAGGGCTTCCTTGGCGGGCCAGCAGGCCTGGGGATGAGGGGCTAGGGGGACCTGGGCGCCAGGGGTTTTAGGCGTCTAAGTGGTGCCAGTGCATCACAACTGGCGTCAAGCCGCCCCGGTGGGTGGCCGGGACCTTTACAGTACCCAGAACGATTGCTAGTGCGAGAGGCTCAAGCTGCCATGGCTCAACGCACCCCTCTGGGAAACCTGCTGCGTCCACTCAACTCCGAATACGGAAAGGTCGTTCCAGGCTGGGGCACCACCCCGGTGATGGGACTGTTCATGGCCCTGTTCCTGGTGTTCCTGCTGGTGATCCTGCAGCTCTACAACAAGTCGCTGCTGCTTGAGGGCATCACCGTCAACTGGAACGGCATCGGTTGATCCCGCTACCTTTGGGGAATCACTAGTGATTTCACTATTAGTGATTCCACCTTTGGGGATTCCACCATTGCTGGCTGAGCTGCGAGGCAGAGGTAGATGAACTTCTTTGGTATCGGCCTGCCGGAACTCGCGGTTATCGCCGCCATTGGTTTGTTGGTGTTCGGGCCCAAGCGTCTGCCCGAGCTGGGTAAGACCCTTGGCCGCACCCTCAAGGGCTTTCAATCCGCCTCCAGCGAGTTCGAGCGCGAGTTCCGTGCCTCCCTGGTCACCCCAGATCTAGATCCAGAAGACGAGCGCTACCTGGCTCAGGCAGCTGCTCTTAATGCCCAACCAGC
>CANHSW010000062.1 GCA_947463165.1 Cyanobacteriota bacterium | reverse complement strand
CGACCTCAGCCCCGAGGCGATCGAACGGGTGTTGAGCACCCTGCGCCATTGCCGTGACCTGGCCCACAGCTACGGGGTGGAGCAGATCGTCACAGCCGCCACCAGCGCCGTGCGCGAGGCGCCGAACGGCGCCGCTTTCCTGGCCGCCCTGCAGGAGCAGTTGCAGCTCACGGTGGATCTGGTCAGCGGTCCGGAGGAGGCCCGCCTGATCTACCTGGGGGTGCTGTCGGCGATGACCTTCGGCGAGCAGCCCCACCTGATCCTGGACATCGGCGGTGGTTCCAGCGAGCTGATCCTGGCCGACAGCCACGACGCCCGCATTCTCACCAGCACCAGCATCGGAGCGGTGCGGCTGCAGCGGGAGTTCTGCCAGCAGGATCCGCTGCCCGCCTCTCGCACCTCTTTTTTGCGGGCCTATATCCAGGGGGCGCTGGATCCGGTGGTGAGCCAGGCCAGAGCTGCGCTCAAACCAGGGGAGCGCTGGACGATGGTGGCCACCAGTGGCACCGCCATGGCCCTGGCGGCCCTGGCCGCCGCAGAAGACCCCAAACCGCCCCTGAGGCTGCAGGGCTACCGCCTGGATAAGGAGCGCATCGATCAGCTGCTCCAACGCCTGCTGGCGATGACCCCAGAGCAGCGGCGCGGGCTAACGGCGATCAACGATCGCCGGGCTGAAATCATCGTGCCAGGTGCGCTGATCCTGCAGACCGCCATGGCGATGCTGGGCGTGCGCGAGCTGGTGGTTTGCGAGCGGGCCCTGCGGGAGGGCCTGATCGTGGACTGGATGCTGCGCAATCAGCTGCTGGGGGATCGTTTCTCCTACCAAAGCACGATCCGTGAGCGCACGGTGCTACACCTGGCTCGCAGTTTTGGCGTGGATGCTGCCCGGGCGGAGCGGGTTTCCCGCCATGCCCTCAGCCTCTATGACCAGAGCCGCGGCCTGCTTCACGACGACGACGGCCGCGGCCGACAGCTGTTGTGGGCCGCGGCTCAATTACATACCTGCGGCAAAAGTATCAACATTTCCGCATATCACAAGCACACCTGGTATTTGATTCGGCACAGTGAGCTACTCGGCTACTCCCAGATCGAGCATCTGATGCTGGCCGCCATCTCCCGCTATCACCGGCGTAGCCTGCCGAAGAAGCGGCATGAATCCTGGCAGTTGATCGAGGGGCGTGAGGAGCGTCGCACCGTCACAGCCATGGCCCTGTTACTGCGTTTAGCAGCTGCCTTGGATCGACGACCGGCCGCGGTGATTGAGGCGATCCGCCTGCACCGCTCAAACGCAAATCCAGAGCTGGAAATCGAATTGGTAGCCGCCGCCAGCGAGCCGGGGGAGCTAGCTGTAGATCTGAGTTTGGAGCGCTGGAGTCTGCGCTCCTGTGCGCCGGTGGTGCTGGAGGCCCTGGGGCTCACCCTCAGGGTGCGGGAACCCTGAAGCTGCGCCAGATCACCTGTTCAATCGGACCGAGCCTTTGGGGCTTGGCTTTGCCCAGGCGCACGGTGACCAAATCCGGCCGACCGGAGAGCACCCGCAAACCCTGGCCCAATGGAAAACTGCGTTCGCCGCTGAAGTTGCCCCGAAACAGCGACTGACCGCCGACGGTCTTCACCTCAAGCCAACTGACGCCGCTGGCAACCAGCACCAACTTATTGGTGGCATCCTCCTGGCCAGGGGCAGGCGGCAACTTGACCGGTGACTGAAGCTTGGCCGCTGGTGCAGGTTTGGCCTGGTTACTGGCCTGGGGGCTGGGGGTAGCTGGCAGCAGCGACTTGAGATCCGGCAGTCGCCAGCCGCCCCGCAGCCCGGCCCCCAGGCCAATCGCAGCGATACCAATCGCCGCCACGCCAAGCAGTGCCTGCAGCCGAGCTGCCCACGGCGCACCAGTTGCAGCAGTTTGTGGCGCCAGTGGTGCGCCATGGGCAGCTGAAGCGGAGCTGCCCCGTAGAGCGCTTGGCGAACCATTCCTGGCGGCGACGAACTGGGGGTTGCGGCCCAGGGCCTCAATCAGCGGGTTGAGATCCACCTTGAGGGCTCCAGACACCCGCCGGGCTTGGGCGACCACAAACACCGGCTCCGGCAGCCGCTCCCTTTCGCCAGATTCCAGGGCCTCCAATTGCTCAAGGCCCATGTTGAGCTTGGCAGCCAGCTCGGGAAGGGTCAGCCCCTGGGCCTGACGGGCCGACTGAAGGGCTGTTCCCAGCTCCAGCAACTCAGGGATGGTTGCCGGGGAAGGGGTAAGGGGGGTGGGATCGGCCAGAAAAAAAGTGGCCGTCACCCGACGACCGCGAAGCTGGCTAAATTGTCACCCGGATTCAGCCCAACTGATCGCTTGCTCAGGCCAATAGGTGGATATTAAGGCGCCCAGTGCGGTTTCTGAAATCCAAGCGGGTTGCTGGCAATGCAAAGCCTGCCTAAACATGGCCTTAGCCGGAGTTCACCCCCTTGCCAGGAAAGTTGACGCCTCTCTGCAAAAACCAAGCAGGCCCTGACGAACCCGAGCCCGATCCATAGCCTTAGCCCATGAAGCACAGCCACAGCAGGGGCTCCACTGGGATTCACTCTCACTAAAACTAATTATCTCCAGAGTCTCGCTAATTTTGTCGGCCAAATGCAGCTAAAAACAAGGCAAAAGGGAAAAAACGTCATCACAACGACATCCAGCCAGATTAACCCAAGAATCTCAGCCCAAATAAATTAGTCCAACCAACTCAACCTAGCCAACACGGTCAAGCCAAGCAAGTCTAGCCAACTCATTGAAGCCAGCTCAATACAAGCAAAAGAGCGGAACTAGATTTTGAAATGGGCGATACTGGATTCGAACCAGTGACCCCTTCCGTGTGAAGGAAGTGCGCTACCGCTGTGCTAATCGCCCGCACCCCCAAATCTTAAAACATGGCCGGCCTGCTCCCCGGCCATCGCCAAGCGAAAGCGCTCGACCCGGAGTCAACCGAGCCAGCGGCCTCGGCACCAGGCCCACGGTGCAGGCCTGCGGTCAGGGAGAATTGGCCTTTGCCCCACCCCGGCCAGCCCCTTGAGCGCAGCGCCTGAAGCCGCCAAACCCAGCAGCGATTCCACCGGCCTGGCGACCGCCTCCAGCGGCGACAGGCCCAAAACCGCCCCAGCCCCGATCAATACCGAGCTGCTGGACGTGCTGGTGGTGGGCGGTGGGGTCTGCGGCACCGCCCTGCTGTTCGAGCTGGCCCGCTATACCGATCTGGGCCGCATCGCCCTGGTGGAGCGCTATGACCAGCTGGCCCTGGTGAACTCCAAGGCCACCAACAACAGCCAGACGATCCACTGCGGCGACATCGAGACCAACTACACGCTGGAGAAGGCGCTGCGGGTGAAGCGCACCGCCGAGATGATCGTGCATTACGCCGAATTGCTGGACTCGGCCAGCCGCGAGCGCTGTGTGTTTCGCACCCCCAAGATGGTGCTGGCGGTGGGGGAAAAAGAATGCGCTGTATTGCGGGAGCGCTTTGAACGCTTCTCCCCCCACTTCCCAGCCATGGAACTGCTGGAGAAGCATCAAATAGCTGAGTGGGAACCGGCGGTAGCACTGGTTGAGGGCCAGCTGCGATCTGAACAATTGCTAGCCATCGGCATTCGCCGCACCTATACGGCCGTGGACTATGGCCAGCTCTCCGAGTCGTTCCTGCAGCAGGCCCAGGCCGCCATCAGCGCCGCCACCGCACTTGAGCAGCCGCCCAGCGAGCAGCGCCGCCTAGATTTATACCTGGGTACCACGGTGGAGCGGATCCAACCGGAGGGGGAACTATTTCGGGTGACCCTGGCGCCAACGCCGGGCTGTAATGGGGGCTCTGAACATCCAAGCCAGTTGTTGGTTCGCCATGTGGTGGTCAATGCCGGCGCCCACAGCCTGCTGATGGCCCAGCGCATGGGCTTTGGCATGGAGTATTCCTGTCTGCCGGTGGCCGGTAGCTTCTACTTCACCCCCGATCTACTCCGGGGCAAGGTGTATACGGTGCAAAACGACAAGCTGCCCTTCGCCGCAATCCACGGCGATCCAGATGTGGGTGCCACCGGTAAGACCCGCTTTGGCCCCACAGCCCTACTGCTGCCGATGCTGGAGCGCTATAAACCAGCTTCATTCTGGCAATTTTTACAGGTATTACGATTAGACTGGGCCGTACTTACCGTGTTGTGGCAGCTATTTCGCATTGCCGACATCCGCAACTACATCCTCAAAAATATACTTTTTGAGCTGCCGTGGCTGCGCCGCTGGCTATTTCTCGCCGATGCCCGCAAAATCGTGCCCGGCATGACCATTGACCAGCTGAGCTTTGCAGAGGGCTATGGCGGCGTTAGGCCCCAACTGATCGACAAGCGGCAGCGCAAGCTGATCCTCGGCGAAGCCAGCATCGAGGCCATGCCGGGTCTGGTGTTCAATGTCACCCCCTCCCCGGGGGGCACCTGCTGCCTGGGCAATGCGCACCGAGACCTGGAGGCGATTGTGAAGCGCTTAGGCTGCGGCTTCGATCGCAGCGGCCTGCAGCGCGAGCTATATGGCGAAAATGAATAAAATGACGAAACAGGCCTAAATACGACGAAACTAAATTAGATGCCGCCGCGAAACAGGTGGTTGTGGCTGGCTGAATAGAGCTTGGAGCGGGCCTCCTGGGGCGGCGCCAGCGCAGGGCTCACCACATAAAGAGTGGTGCGCACCAGGCCGCGCTCCTCGCTCACCTGGGCCATGGCGTTGAGGGGCACCAGCTCGAGCCATTGATCGGGCCAGCTGACCCGATAGCCGATCGCCACCGGGGTGTCGGCTGGATAGTGCCGCAGCAATTCCTCCTGCACCTCGGCCACATGGCGGGCGCTGAGATAGAGGCAGAGGGAGGCGCGCAGGGCGGCCAGCCTGGCCAGGGATTCGCTTTCCGGCACGCCGGTGCGACCGCCGGCCCGACTGAGCACGATCGTCTGCACCAGGCCAGGGATGGTCAGTTCGCTGCCCAGAGCGGCCGCCGTGGCCTGGTAGGCGCTGATGCCAGGCACCACCTCCACTGGGATCTCAGCATCGGCCAGCCGACAGATCTGCTCGGCCAGGGCGCCGTAGAGGCAGGGATCGCCATCGTGGAGCCGCACCACCCGCTTGCCGGAGCGGGCCCGCTCCACCACGGCGGCGATCACCTCTTCCAGGGTGAGGGTGCTGGTGCGAATCCTTTCGCAAGCGGCGGGGGCCAGGGCGGGGATCTGGGGATTCACCAGCGAATCGGTCCAAACCAGCACCTCCGCCTGCTCGATCGCCCGAGCGGCGCGCAGGGTGAGCAGATCGGGGGCGCCGGGACCGGCCCCCACAATCCAAACGGGTTGGCTGGACATCAGGCCTCCTTGGCGCTGGGATCGGGTAGGGGTCGGCGCTTGCCATAGAGCCACCAGAGCCCCAGGGCGCCCAGGCCGATCAGCAGCAAACTGACCAGCTGTGCCATGCGCAGGCCCCCGGCACAGAAGGGGGGCTCAGCAAATAAACAGAGGGGATCGAGGCGCAGGCCCTCAATCCACAACCGACCGCTGCTGTAGGCCATCAGGTAAACGCAACTCAAGGCCCCCGCCGGCAGCTGCAGGCGACCGCGGCGAGCGCTGCGCAGCAGCTGCAGCAACAGCAGGCAAACACCCAGATTCCAGAGCGATTCGTATAGGAAGGTGGGGTGAAAACCAGTGGCAAACAGAAATTCGGCCGGTCGGTTGGCCACCGGAATCGCCAACTTCCAGGGCAGGTCGGTGGGCAGCCCGAAGGCCTCGGAATTAAAGAAATTGCCCCAGCGGCCAATCGCCTGGCCCAGGGCCACCGCCGGCACCAGCACGTCGAGCAGGCTCCAAAAGGGCTGGCGGCGCCAGCGGCAGTAGAGGATCGTCACCAGGCTGCCACCGATCAGGGCGCCGTGAATGGCGATGCCACCGCGCCAGATGGCAAAAATATCGAGCCAATTGCCGGCGTACTGGCGCCACTCCAGCGCTACGTAATAGCTGCGGGCACCGATTACGGCACCCAGCACCAATAGCGGCAACAGGTCGGCGATCACAGCGGGCTCAATGCCCCGACTGCGCCCCAAGCGGGTGGCCAGGGCCAGGCCCAGCAGCACCGCCAGGGAGATCAGCAGGCCGTACCAGCGCAAGGCAATGGGGCCCAACTGGAATACCAGGGGCCCCGGAGAGGTGAACACCAAAAACGGCATCAGGCCGGCGATGAAGAGTTAAGCGAGGGAACCAGCGGGCTTGAGATCAGATGCCTTCGGCGGCCTGCACCTTCTCCACCTGACGCTTCTTGAGCACCAGCAGGATCTGGGCCATGGCGATGGCGGCAAAGAAAGCCAGCATCCCGTAGATGCGCACCGGATTTTGCAGCACCACTTCAGCATCCAGCTGACCAAAACCACCCACATTTGGGTCGTTGGTGAGCGGAGCGCCGGCGGCAATGCTGTCGCCCACTGCCACGATCAAACTGGGACCAGCCGGCACGGTGTCGGTGACGCTGCTGCCATCGGCGCCGGTGATGGTGACCTGGGTGGCTCCGTTTTCGCCGGCCTCGATGGCGGCGATGCTGCCAGCGGCGGAGGCGGTGAACACGCCGTTGTTGCTCTTCTCACCGGTGGGATACACCTGGCCGCGGCCGCGGTTACCGCCCACGTGCAACTGATACTTGCCGAAGTGGATCGAGCTGTCGCTGGCCGGATCCGGGGAGAGGATCGGGAAGACGATCTCCTGGTGCTGCTCGCCTGAGATGGGTCCCACCAGCAGGATGTTCGGCTGCTCCTCGGAGTACTGGGAGTAGTAGACCCCGGCGGTCTCCTGCTTGAGGTCCTCGCTGAGGCGCTCCTGGGGGGCGAGCTTGAAGCCGTCGGGCAACATCACCACCGCCCCCACGTTCAAGCCCACGAGGCTGCCGTCACCGGCCAGTTCCTGCACGGAGGTGTCGTAAGGAATCTCAACAACCGCCTTGAACACGGTGTCGGGGAAGACCGCCTGGGGCACCTCCACCCGGGTGGGCATCTTGGCCAGGTGGCAGTTGGCGCAGACAATTTTGCCGGTGGCTTCCCGCGGCGAGGCGTAGTTCTGCTGGGCCCAGAACGGGTAGGCCCAGCTGGGGGAAGCGCCGGCCAACATCACGGTGATGCCGAGCAGGGAGCCGAGCAGTAAGGAGAGTGAGCGACGCATCAGGGGAGGGGCAGGCGACGGAGCTAAGGGGGGAGCTTGATGAACAAAAGAGCTTGCTAGGGCAGCAGAGATCAGCCCCACCAGGGCTTTTCGCCGGTGCGGAAATCGGTTTCAGACCACTGGCTCAAAAACACGGTGTCGTTATCAACCGTCACGTGGGCCAGGGCGAGAGAGAGCGGCGCCGGACCGCGCACCACCTTGCCGTTGGCGTCGTACTGGGAACCGTGGCAGGGGCACATGAATTTATTGGCGCCGCTGTTCCAGGGCACCACGCAGCCCAGGTGGGTGCAGATGGCGTTGATGCCGAAGTTGCCGATGGCCTGGTCGCCCTCGACGATCAAATAGGTGGGATCGCCCTTGAGACCCTGCACCAGGCTGCGATCACCCTCCTTGTGGCTGGCCAGCCAGCCGCTGGCGGTAACGGTGTTGCCAAGCTCGTCCTTGGCGCTGCTGCCGCCACCACCGCCCGCCGCCCGGGGCGGAATGAAGTAGTTGGCAACTGGATAGAGGGCCCCCAGGGCCACCCCGGTGACCGAGCCAAAGGTCAGCAGATTCATGAACTGCCGACGACCCATTCCGGGCACATCACCATTTGAAGCGCTCGCTGGAAACTGGGTCATACGGTGCGGGCGAAGAAGCCACTGCTGCGTGGCGCCACATTAAAACCTGCCCTTCCCGCCCTGAGGTCCGGTGGCGCCGCTGCCGGCGGGCCTGCAACATGCTGTTGTCCAGCTGGTTTGCCTTGATCTCCGCCGGCTCCGATTGCCCAGCAGCGCCGCTTACGGCGGCAGAAGTACTTGCCCTGCTCCGCCAGCGCTGGCGCGCCTCCTACGACCTGCAGCTGGTGCAGCGCAGTCGTCGCCTCTACCTGCAAGTGATGTGGGCCTACCTGGAGCAGCAGTCCTTCCCGCTCTCCGCCGAGGCCTACAACGCCAAATTGGAGCAGCTGGTGGCGCTGCTCAACGAACTGGGGGTGGCCGATCAGGTGCGCCATTGGCTGACCACCACCAGCGAAAAGCCCAGGCTGGGCAAGGCGATGGGCCTGGCCCTGGCCTTGCCCCCCGACCGGGCCAGCGAGTTTCTGCTCTAGCGACAAAGCCAACCCGGGCCTCAGCCTGCGGCTGGGCTTATGCGCCAGGAGAAATCACTCTGCAGCGGGGATCTGTCTGCGGCGGAGATCAGTCTGCAGCAGGTCTGAGGCGTTCGGCCAGGGACACCAGCACCAGGCCCACCAGATAGAGGGCCATGATCGCGCCGGCCAACAGCAGCATGGTGACCGGATCGGTGGAGGGGGTGATCACGGCGCTAGCAACTGCAGCACTGAGCAGCACCCAGCGCCAGGCAGCCCCCATGGTGCTGGCCCGGATCAGGCCCAGGGCGCCAAGAATCAGCTGCAACACCGGCAACTGAAAGCTCAAGGCGGTGGCCACCATCAGCAACAGCACAAAATCCAAGTAGCGCTCGATCGACCACATCGGCTCGACCACATCGGCGCCATAGCTGACCAAAAAGTTCAGGGCAGCTGGCACCAGGGCCCACCAGGCGAACACCAGCCCCCCGGCGAACAGCAGCGCAGAAGCGGCCACCGCCGGGGCCACCAGCCGCCGCTCCTGGCGGCTGAGGCCGGGCAACACAAAGGCCAGGGCCTCGTAGAGCATGTAGGGAAGCGCCAGGGTGAGGCCCCCGTAGCCGGCCACCTTCAAAGAAACAAACAAAAACTCTCCCGGCGCCAGCTGCAGAAAGCGAATTTCACCGGCGGGCAACTCCAGCAGCCGCACCAGCGGTCGCACGAAGGCCAGGCAGGCCGCCGCCGCCAACACCAGGGCCAGCAGGCTGCGCAGGATGCGCCGCCGCAACTCCTCCAGGTGCTCCACCAGGGTCATCTCCACCTCGCCCGGGAAGCTGTCCGGGTCGGCAGGGCCGCTTTGCCGCAGCGGCTTTG
>CANHSW010000061.1 GCA_947463165.1 Cyanobacteriota bacterium | reverse complement strand
GCTGCGGCGCCTGCAGGCCGGCCATGGCGGCGAGGTCCCGGCCATCCAGGACAGCCAGAGACTTTGGGTGGCGGTGGACGGCATGGGTGGCGACCACGCCCCCGGGCCGATCCTGGAGGGCTGCCTGAACGCCGTGGAGCTGCTGCCCCTGAAGGTGCGCTTCGTGGCAGAAGCCGAGCCGCTGGCCCAGGCCGTGGCCCAGATGGGACTGCAAGAGCAACTGGACGCGGCGATCGCCAAGGGCAGGCTGGAGCTGGTGGCCAGTGGCCCCTCCGTCGGCATGGACGAGGAGGCCACCGTGGTGCGGCGCAAGCGCGACGCCAGCATCAACCTGGCCATGGACCTGGTGAAGCGCGGCGAGGCCACCGCCGTCTATTCGGCCGGCAACTCCGGAGCCGTGATGGCCTCGGCCATCTTTCGCCTCGGTCGGCTGCCGGGCATCGACCGCCCCGCCATCGGCGCCCTGTTCCCCACCAAGGATCAAACCAAGCAGGTGCTGGTGCTGGACGTGGGCGCCAACATGGATTGCAAACCCGAGTGGCTGCTCCAGTTCGCCCTGCTGGGCAACATCTACAGCCGGGATGTGCTGCAGGTGGCCAAGCCGCGCCTGGGCCTGGTGAATATCGGCGAGGAGGAGTGCAAGGGCAACGACCTCTGCCTGCGCAGCTACCAGCTGCTGGCGGCCGAGCAGCGCTTCCAGTTCGTCGGCAACTGCGAGGGCCGCGACATCCTGTCGAGCAACTTCGACGTGGTGGTCTGTGACGGCTTCACCGGCAACGTGCTGCTCAAGTTCCTCGAAAGCGTCGGCAGCGTGCTGCTGGACGTGATCAAGGAGGAGCTGCCCCGGGGGCGCCGCGGCAAGGTGGGATCAGCTTTTTTGATTGGCAACCTGCGCCGAATCAAGAAGCGCCTCGATCACGCCGAGCACGGCGGCGCCCTGCTGCTGGGGGTGGACGGGGTGTGCGTGATTGGCCACGGCAGCAGCAAAGCCCTCTCGGTGCTCAGCGCCCTGCGGCTGGCCCACTCCGCCGCCAGCCATGGCGTCATGGAAAACCTGCACGCCCTCAGCCTGGACGGCGTCCCCAAAGCCACTGGCGCACCTGCCACCTGTGGTTGACTGAGCCCACTACGGGCCCAACCTCTGTGTCGCTCGGAACCCACGCCCCAAATGCCGCCGGCATGGAGCGGCTGGGCATGGCCCTGGTGGGCTGTGGCAGCGCCCTTCCCGCCGCCAGCGTCAGCAATGAGCAATTGAGCGGCCGGGTGGACACCACCGATGCCTGGATTCGCACCCGTACCGGCATCACAGCCCGGCGGGTGGCCAGTCCCCAGGAATCGCTCACCGTATTGGCCTCCAGGGCGGCCGAGGCCGCCCTGGCCCACGCCGGCTGGCAGCCCGAGGATGTGGATCTGATCCTGCTGGCCACCTCCAGCCCAGACGATCTGTTCGGCTCCGCCCCCCGGGTGCAGGCGGCCATCGGCGCCAGCCGCGCCGTGGCCTTCGATCTCACCGCCGCCTGCAGCGGCTTCCTGTTCGCCCTGATCACCGCCTCCCAATACCTGGCCAGTGGCTCCATGCGCCGGGCCCTGGTGATCGGCGCCGATCAGCTCAGTCGCTGGGTGGACTGGGACGATCGCAGCACCTGCGTGCTGTTTGGCGACGGCTCTGGCGCCGTGGCCGTGGAGGCCTGCCCTTGGGAGGCCAATGGGCTGCTCGGTTTCAAGATGCGCTCCGATGGCAGCCGCAACAGCTGTCTCACCCTGGCTCAACTCAACCAGCACGAACCGCTATTGGAGGGGTTGACTACCCAAAAGGGCGGCTTCTCACCAATCCAGATGAACGGTCAGGAGGTGTACAAATTCGCCGTGCGCGAGGTGCCGGCGATCCTGGCCGAGCTGCTGGAGGCCACCACCACCGACGCCGCTCAGCTCGACTGGCTGCTGCTGCATCAGGCCAACCAGCGCATCCTCGACGCCGTGGCCGATCGCTTCGCGGTGCCCCACGAACGGGTGCTCAGCAACCTGGCCCACTACGGCAACACCTCGGCGGCCACGATCCCCGTGATGCTCGACGAGGCCGTCAAGGACGGCCGGGTGCAAGCGGGCCATCTGCTGGCCAGCAGCGGTTTCGGGGCGGGCCTGAGCTGGGGCGGTGCCCTGCTGCGCTGGACTGGCCCCCAAGCCTGAACGGCCTGGGCAACTGCCTGCCCCCAACTGACATCAACTCAACTCCTCTGGGCTCAACTGGCCTGGGCAACTCTCAGTGGCCCTGAGCCCTAACCTCCTGGCCGTTGGTATCGATGGTGGCTGCATGGGCATCGCCTGGGTCTTTCCTGGCCAGGGCTCCCAGAGCTTGGGCATGGCCAAGGGGGTGATGGAGCTGCCGGGCGCCAAGGAGCGCTTCGCGGCGGCCTCCGAGCTGCTGGGCAGAGACCTGTTGGCGATCTGCAACGGCGAAGCCCAGGGGGAGCTGGTGGATCTCAACGACACCCGCAACACCCAGCCGGCCCTGTTCGTGGTGGAGACCCTGCTGGTAGATGCGCTCCGGGCCCAGGGGCGCCAAGCCCAACTGGTGGCGGGCCACAGTCTCGGCGAGTTGGTGGCGCTCTATGCCGCCGGCGTCTTCGACGCCGGCACCGGCCTGCGGCTGATCCATAGCCGCAGCAGCTTGATGGCCAGCGCTGGCGGCGGTGCCATGACCGCCGTGATCGGTTTCGACCGGGGCGAGCTCGAGGCCCTGGTGGCCGCCAACGACGAGGTGGTGATCGCCAACGACAACAGCAGCGGCCAGGTGGTGCTCTCCGGCAGCCCGGCAGCCGTGGCCGCGGTGAGCGGTGCCCTGCGCTGCAAGCGCGCCATACCGCTGGCGGTGAGCGGTGCCTTCCACTCCCCATTCATGGCCGAGGCCGCCGCGGCCTTCGCCGCCGAGTTGGCTTTGGTGCCCTTTGCCGATGCGGCGATTCCCTTGCTCAGCAACAGCGATCCGAGCCCCGAAACCAATGGAGAAACCCTTAAGCAGCGCCTGTGCCAGCAGATGACCAGCGGCGTGCGCTGGCGCGAAACCATTGATCAGCTCAGCCAAGCGGCCATCGACACCGCCGTGGAGATCGGTCCTGGCAGCGTGCTCAGCGGCCTGATCAAGCGCAGTTGCCAGGGGGTGGGCACCGCCCAGATCTCCACCAGCGCGGATCTGGGCCTGTGAATCGAGCGATCAGCCGCCAGGCCGAGCCGCCGGCCCTACTGCGCACCCCCAGGCCCAGCCTCACCTACTGGATTATCAGCAACCTGCTGGTATTACCCATCTATCGACTGTTGCTCAGGGGGAATACCGCCGGCAACGCCAATGTGCCGATGGAGGGCCCCCTGGTGGTGGTGGCCAACCATGGCTCCCATTTGGATCCACCGCTGCTGGGCCATGCCCTGGGCCGTCCGGTGGCCTTCATGGCCAAGGCCGAACTATTCCGGGTGCCGCTGCTGGGCCGCATCATTCGCGCCTGTGGCGCCTACCCGGTGGCCCGCGGCGCCAGCGATCGCGAGGCGATCCGCACCGCCACCGATCGCCTGGCGGAGGGCTGGGCCACCGGCGTGTTCATCGACGGCACCCGCCAGGTGGATGGCCGGGTGAACAACCCCCAACCCGGCGCGGCGCTCCTGGCGGCCCGCTCGGGAGCGCCGCTGCTGCCGGTGGCGATCATCAACAGCTATCGGGTGCTGGGCAGCGGCAGCCGGCGGGCCCGGTTGCTGCCGATCCACATCCGCATCGGCACGCCGATTCCAGCGCCCGCCTCCCGCAAGCGAGCAGACCTTGAACTGGCCACCCGCGCCTGCCAGGAACAGATCAACGCCCTGCTGGATCAGGGCCTGATCCGCGAGCCGTGCCTGGCCCCAGCAAAGGGGGCAGGCGCTCTGCCGCCCAGTCCCTCAAATCCCTACCGGTAAGCACCCAGAGCAGCGCCCGCAGCCCGTCCCCCCAAACCTTGCGCCGCGATTCCGGCAGGCAGCGCTGACCGCAGGGCACCGCCACGGGCGTGAGCTCAATGCCACGGCTGCCGGCGACAATCCTGCCCACCGCCAGAGCTCTGGGCATGTGATCGCTGCTGGTGACCAGCAGCAGGTGGCGCACCCGCGCCCGGCGCAGGTCCGCCACCACCGAGGTGAAATTACTGAGCGTGTCGTGGGCGCGGTAGTCGAGCTGCACCCGCCCCCTGGCCAGGCCCTTTTGGGCAAACAGCCAGTGGGCATATTCGGGATTGCTGCCGCCGCTCACGATCACCGGCAGACCAAGGCTCTGGGCCAATTCGGCGGCTCGACGCTCCCGGGCCACATCGCCACCAAGCACCAAAATCAACTGTGGCGGCGGCGGCGCTGGCCACCACCAGCCCCGCGACAGCAAGAGCAGCCCGGCGGCGACCAACAGCAGCAGCAGCCCGGGCCGCCGCCAGGGGGGCCGCCAGCTGGGGCCGGCGGATTTCTGTCCCCTGGCGCTGGCATCAGCTGCAGGCGGGCGCCGCCGCCGGGGCGTCCTGGGGGGCGCTGCCCTCAAATCCCCTGCACCGGCGAGGTGGGGTAGATGGGCAGCACCTCTGGCCAAGCTGCCGGCAAGCGCCGCTCGGCGGCCCTGGCGCCAATGGCCAGCAGGATGTCTAGATCCTCTGGAAAGCGCACCGCCGCCGGCAGCTGGGGCCCGTCGGGCAAGGCCACCCCCGGGGCGAACAGCCGCGGCGAGCGCAGTTCCACCAGCCCACTCAAACCGCCCTGATCCGGGCCATAGAGCGCCGCCACCAGACCCCGCCGCGGCAACTCCTGCACGATCCAGGTGGGCGTGGTGATCCCATGGCGGGCGGCCACCAACTCAAAGCTGCTCACCCCATGCAGGGGAATGGCCAGCTGCTGGGCCAGGGTGCGGGCCAGCACCACGGTGAGGCGGGTGCCCGTGAAACCGCCCGGTCCGGTGGCCACCACCAGGCGGCCCAGCCGGGGCCACTCCGAGGCGGGCAGCAGCTGCTCCACACAATCCAGCAACTGGTTGGAGAGGGATCGCCCCAGCGGAAAACTGTCCGTGCGCCTCTCCGCCGGCTCGCCATCGCCCAGGGGCTGCACGGCCACCCCCAGCACCTCGCTGGAGCTATGCAGGGCCAACAGCAAACTCATCGGGGCAGCGCCTGGTGGGGCCTCAGCCGTTGCCAATTTCCCGGCTGGGCCTGAAAGCTCTGACACGCCCGCACATCCCACTCAACGCCCACCTGATCGTGGGGCAACTCCACCACCTGCACGTGGATGCGCGGCTGCTGGGGTTGGAAATCGGGCGCGGCGCTGAGATGGGGCACGCCGTGTTGGCGCTCCACCGCGTGGTAGGCCTGGCAACGGTCCACCCAGTGGCAATCGACGCAGATGCACATGCTGCAGCAGCCACGCCAGCGTCCCATTCTTGCGGCTGGCCTCCCCGTTGACCAGCTGGCGCGGGCCCTGCGCTTGCGCTTGGCCCCGGAAGGCTGGCCCCTGCCCCTGGCGGCCCTGCCCGCCGGCACAGTGCTGGTGGGGGGCGCCGTGCGGGACGCCCTGCTGGGCAGGCTGGCCCTGCGGCCCGACCTGGATCTAGTGGTGCCAGGCGACGCCGTGGCGCTGGCACGGGAATTGGCCCGGCGGCTGGGGGGAGCGGTGGTGGTGCTGGATGCGGAGCGGTCGATCGCCCGGCTGGTGCTGCAGGGCTGGACGATCGACCTGGCCCGCCGCATGGGAGCAAACCTGCAGCAGGATCTGCTGCGGCGTGACTACACCGCCAATGCCATAGCTCTACAGCTCACGGCCAGTGGGGAGAACCTGCAGCATCCCGAGGCCGCCCTGCTGGACCCCAGTGGTGGACTGGAGGATCTGGCGGCGGGCCGCCTGCGGGCGATCAGCGAAGCCAACCTGCTGGACGATCCGCTGCGGCTGCTGCGGGGGGTGCGGCTGGCCTGGGAGCTCGGCTTCCGCCTAGAGGCCACCAGCCTGGGTTGGATCTGCCAACACAGGGCCCGGCTGGGACAGGTGGCGGGCGAGCGGGTGCTGGCGGAGCTGGAACGGCTGGCGGTGGCCCCCCAGGGGGGCGCCGGCCTGGCCCAGGTGGTGGACACCGGGCTGCTGGCCAGTTGGTGTGACGAGCTCTCCCCAAAGGCGGCGCCAGCCAAAGGCGGAGAGCCGGCAGTTTTGTATCACCATTTGGCCCAGCTGGGGCTGGAGGCCGCTGCGGAGCGGGGGCTGAGCGAGGCCGAAACGGCCTGGGCCCTGCCTTTGGCAAGGCTGGCCTGCCTGCTCGATGGCGAAAGCCTGGCCCGCCTGAAGTCGAGCCGCCGGCTGCAACTGAACTGCCAACGCCTGCGCCACTGGTGGCAGCGGCTAGGGGCCCTGGGGGGCGACCCCGATGCCCTGCCAGAAGCCGAGCGGCTCAGCCTGCAACGCCAGCTGGAAGGGGAGCTGCCGGCCCTGGCGCTGCTGCTGGAGGCGGGGTGGGCGCCCACCGCCCTGGCCAGGTGGCGGGATCCAGCCGACCCGCTGTTCCACCCCAGGGCGCCGCTGGATGGGGCCAGCCTGCAGGCACGACTGGCCCTAAAGCCCGGCCCCCGGCTGGGGCAGCTGCTGGAACACCTCACCAGGGAGAGGGCCTTTGGCCGGCTGCCGGCCGAGCCGGGCGAGCACGAGGCCGAGACCCTGGTCGAGGCCCGCCACTGGCTGAGCAAGGAAGCAGTTGCTCGCCATGGTTAACTGCGTGATGCATCGGCGTGATTCTTCGCGAGCCGAAGTCTTCTCTTTTCTCTCCCAGCCCCCCTGTCATGAGCATTCGCCTTTACGTCGGCAACCTGCCGCAAAATTTTGATGCCAAGGAACTCGATGCCCTGTTCGAGAGCGTTGGGGCGGGGGTGCGCTTCAAGGTGGTGAACGATCGCGAAACTGGCGTCTGCCGCGGTTTTGGCTTCGCCAACGTGGACGATGCCAAGCTCGCCGATGCGGTGATCGAGCAGCTCAATGGCCGTGATTTCGGCGGCAACCCCCTGCGGATCGAGATTTCGGAGCGCCGGGACAGCCGCCCCGGTGCCGGTGCCTCTCCCACCGAGCGCCGCGGCGGTGCCGCTCCAGCCGCTGCCAA
The DNA here is from genome assembly GCA_947463165.1 of Cyanobacteriota bacterium. Lineage (GTDB taxonomy): Bacteria > Cyanobacteriota > Cyanobacteriia > PCC-6307 > Cyanobiaceae > UBA5018. The sequence goes on along the minus strand of CANHSW010000061.1, from coordinate 2,073 downwards.
TCGCAAGTCGGTGAACAAGGTGGTTCACGCCGATTCCGTGGATAGCGAAGCTCCAGATCCCCGCTGGGCCGGCGAACTGGCCAAGCTCAAAAACCTGCTGGCCAACCAGACGGTTGGCGTCTGATCTCCAGTGAGCCAGGGACTGCAACAGCTGCCATGGGTCTGGCGCGGCCAGGCCATCAGCGCCGTTACCAGTCCCCCCCAAAACGGCCGCCCAGACCAGGGGGCCGTTCTTTTGTTGCATGGCTTCGGCGCCTCCTGGCGCCACTGGCGCCACAACATCGCCGCCCTGAGCGCCGCAGGCCTGCGCGTTTATGCCATTGATTTGCTTGGATTCGGCAGCAGCGCCAAGCCCCGCTCCCAGCTGCCAGGAGAGCCAGCCAGCAGCGGCTCGGTTAGCTACGGCTTCGACCTCTGGGCCGAGCAGGTGGTGGATTTCAGCGACAGCGTGATCGGTGCGGGTCCGCTGCAGCTGGTGGGCAACTCGATTGGCGGGGTAGTGGCCCTCAACGCCGCAAGGCTGCTGCAAAAGCAGGGTCGCCCGCCCCTGCAAGTGGTGCTGATCGACTGCGCCCAGCGGGCTCTAGACAGCAAGCGGCTGGGCGAACAGCCTCTGCTGCAGCGCTGGAGCCGTCCCCTGCTGATGGCCACGGTGCGCCAGCGCTGGCTAATCGGCGGCCTGTTTAAGTTGCTGGCCAGGCCCCCGGTGGTGCGGCAGGTGCTGGGCCAGGCCTACCCGAGCGGCAACAATGTGGACCAGGAGCTGCTGGATCTACTGCTGGAGCCAAGCCGGGATCCCGGAGCCCAGGAGAGCTTCCGGGGTTTCGTAAATCTGTTCAACGACCGTCTGGCGCCGGAGTTGCTGGCCGAGCTGGATCTGCCGGTGCGCATGCTCTGGGGGGAGGCGGATCCCTGGGAACCCGTGGCGGAAGCCAGGCGCTGGGCAAGCATTTACCCCTGTATCCGCGAATTGCTGGTGCTGCCCGGCCTGGGCCACTGCCCCCAGGACGAGGCGCCGGATCAGGTGAATCCGATTCTGTTGCGGTGGCTAACCCCAAGCGCCGCCCAGGGCCCCAATCCCCAGACGCAGCCTTGAGCTGAACAGCCAGGCCCTTGCAGGGCAACGCTCCCACCGGGAAGCCCCCCGCACGGCCAGGCGCTCGCCGGGCCGGTTTTTATAGCGCTCTGCCCATGGATACATGGCGGTAGATATCTAGGGCGGCAAATAAGTGCGGCAGCCTAGGCGTAAATCTGCGCAGATGCGCAGCAGCGGCAACGTGCATCAATGGCAATCTGTACTAAGGCAGATATGCACCCCTGCAGATGAATCCCGCAGCAGTGCACAGGATAACCGAGCGTATATGCCTCGGCCTAACCCTGGTCTATGAACAGTCTTGTGATCAACGGCAACAGCCGTAACAACAGCCTCACTGGCGGCGAAGGCAACGACACCATCAATGGCGGCGCCGGCATCGACACCCTGATCGGTGGTGCCGGTGACGACATCTACATCGTGGATTCCAGCACCGATCTGATCACAGAGGCCGCCGCTGAAGGCAGCGACACCGTGAAGGCCAGAGTCAGTTTCTCCCTGGCCGCCATCGCCAATGTGGAGAACCTCACCCTCACCGGCAACGCAGACATAAGTGGCACCGGCAACAGCCTCGACAACCTGCTTATAGGCAACAGCGGCAACAACAGCCTGAATGGCGCAGGCGGCAACGACACCCTCAATGGCGGCGCCGGCATCGACAGCCTGATCGGCGGTGCTGGTGACGATACCTACATCGTGGATTCAAACACCGATTTGATAATTGAGGCGGCCGGGGAAGGCAGCGATACCGTGAAAGCCAGCGTCAGTTTCTCCCTGGCCGCCATCGCCAATGTTGAGAACCTCAAGCTCACCGGCAGCGCAAACATAAACGGCACCGGCAACAGCCTCAACAATCTGCTCAGCGGCAACAGCGGCAACAACAGCCTCAATGGCGCAGGCGGCAACGACACCCTCGATGGCGGCGCCGGCATCGACACCCTGATCGGCGGTAGCGGTGACGACACCTACATCGTGGATTC
>CANHSW010000060.1 GCA_947463165.1 Cyanobacteriota bacterium | reverse complement strand
GGCGATGATCGTCTCCGGGCTGTTGAGCCGCGGCCATGGCGTCACCGTGCTGGCTGGGGAGGGCTCCCGTCTGCCCGAGGCCTGCGCTGCCGCCAACCTTTGGAGCGAGCCCGGGGCGCCCCAACCCAGCTGGCAGCATCGGCCCCGGCAGATGCCAGTCGAAATTCCCGCCAACGGCCTGTTGCCGCGGCTGTGGCAGCGGGCCCTGGAGCGGCAGCGCGATTTCGACTTGATCCTCAACCTCGCCTACGACTGGCTCCCCTTCTGGCTGACGCCCTTTGTTGACACCCCCATCTGCCATCTGGTGAGCATGGGTTCTGTGTGTTCGGCCATGGACGAGGCGATTGAAGCGATCGGCCGCTGGCAACCAGCACGGCTCGCCTTTCATACCGCCAGCCAGGCCGCCGATTTCGCCTTGACAGCTCCGCCCCAGTTGATGGGCAATGGCTTCGTTCTGGATCGCTACCAATTTGTCGCTGCTGGAGATGCGGTGCTCGGCTGGGCTGGTCGGATTGCCCCTGAAAAGGGCCTTGAAGATGCCGCCCGGGTTGCTGCCCGGCTGGCTCTGCCGCTGCGCATCTGGGGCCTGCGGGAAGACGAGAGCTATGCGGCGGCGGTGGAGGCGATGGTGCCCGCCGGCAGCCTGCAATGGCGGGGTTTTTTAGATACCGATTGCTTCCAGGCCGAACTCGGCCACTGCCGGGTGTTTCTAAATACGCCGAAGTGGAACGAGGCCTTTGGCAATGTGGTGGTGGAGGCGATGGCCTGTGGTGTGCCGATCGCCACCTATGCCCGCGGCGGCCCCGGTGAGCTGGTGGTGGAGGGCCGCAACGGCAGCCTCGCCAACCCCGATGATCTCGATTCCCTGGCGGCGGCGGTGCAGAGGGCTGGGCTGCTGGACCGGGGCCAGTGCCGCCGTTGGAGCGAAACTCATCATTCCCAGTCGATATTCATCGACAAGATCGAAACCTGGCTGCAGCAGGTGTTGAATCTCAGCTGTTGATCTTTAGCTGCTTATAAGCGGCACCAGGGCTTTTAGCTGGTCTTGATTAGCCAGCGCCAGCTTTGTGCCGGTGCCGCTCACGTCCTCGTTCTCCAACGCGTCAATCTCCTGGCGCAGATTGCGGCCGTCGGCGAGGGTTATGCCAATTACTTTGCCCTGCACCGCCTGCAGATCCAGCAGTTCGTCGCTGCGATCCAGGAAGCGCAGGCCGATCTGGCCGATATCGCCGCGCTGGCAGCTGCGCAGGCTCTCCAAAGCCAGGCGTTTGAGCTGGCCGAGGCGGCTGGCCACCAGCACACTGGCATTGGGCTCTACGCAGGCGACGCCCGCCACCGTTTCGCCAGGCAACAGCCGCATCAGCATTGGCCCCTGGGCGGTGCGGCCCATCAGCGGCAGGTTGGTCTCGTTCACCGGCAGCCGCAACATGCGGCCGCTGCTGCTGGCCACCACCAGCTCCTGGCCATCGCGGCAGGCCACCACCCGGCGCAGGGTCACCCCATCCTTGAGCTTCAGCACCGTGGCCGCCCGCCCTGACAGATCTTGGAATTCCTCGATCGGCAGGCGCTTGAAGCGACCATCGCTGCTCAGTAGGCCCAAGCTCAAGCCGGGATCGGCCGCCGCCAGGGGCAGGCTGAACACCTGGATGGCGTTGCTGCCCTCCAGGCTGTCGGGCAGAAAGCGCTCCAGGTTGCCCGGCTGTTGGCCGGCAAATTCCCAGCGCAGCAGGGCAACGCGGCCATCGGCCGAGAAGGCCAGCACCAGGGGCTGTGCTTTAACCGGCAGGATGATCTGGGCCGGCGCTGGGTTATCACCCAGGGGCACCGGTTGATCGAGATGCAGGCGGCCCAGTAGGGGCGGACTAACAATTTTCACGGCACCATCGGCCTGGATCAGCAGCAAGCTGTCTGGGGCCAGGGCTTCCCAGGCCTGCTGCCGCTGCAATTCGGCATTGGGCCGCACGGCGGCGGCCCGCTGGGCCACCAGTAGATCGCCCCCTTCCACCAAGCGGGTGCGGCGGGGGGTGCCATAGCGCTTTTTCAGGGCTTTGAGTTCACTGCAAAGGCTGTTGAGCAGGGTGGCGCGATCATCCAGCAGTTGGCGCAGGCCGATGCGTTCTGCGCTCAGGCTCTTCACCTCGTTGCGCAGGCTTTCCTGCTCCAACCCGGTAAGCCGCCTCAGGGGCATGGCCAGCACCGCATCGGCCTGGCGATCGGAGAGATCTAGATGCACCTGCAGGCTGGCCTTAGCGCTGGCGGCATCGGCCGCCGCGGTGATCATGGCGATCACCTGCTGTAGATCGGCCAGGGCCTTGATCAGACCCTCCACCACCTCAAGCCGATCTTCGCAGCGCTTGAGCGCATGGCGGGTGCGGCGAATCAGGGTGAGTTCCCGATACTCCAGGAACTGCTCCAGCAATTGGCGCAAGGTCAATTGCAGCGGTTGGCCCTGGACCAGGGCCAGCAGGATCGCCCCGAAGTTGCTCTGCAGGGCGGTGCGGCGCTGCAGTTCAGCTAGCACTTTCTCTGGATCGGCGTCGCGGCGCAGCTCCACCACCACCCGCATGCCATCGCGGTCGCTCTCGTCGCGGATGTCGGCGATGCCGCCGATCTTGCCATCGTTCACCTGTTCGGCCAGCTTTTCGATCCAGCCGGCCTTGCTGAGTTGATAGGGCAGTTCCGTGATCACCACGGCACCGCGGCGATGGCGACCCTTGCCGGGCTGCACCTCTTCGATGTGGGCGACGCCGCGCATCGGGATGCTGCCGCGACCGTTGAGGTAGGTGTCCCGCAGGCCACTGCCCACCAGCACTTCGCCACCGGTGGGGAAGTCGGGGCCAGGCACCAGCTCCAGCAACTTTTCATCGCTGAGATCCGGTTTGCGGATCAGGGCGATCAGGGCATCCACCACCTCCCCCAGGTTGTGGGGGGGGATGTTGGTGGCCATGCCCACCGCGATGCCAGTGCAGCCATTCAGCAGCAAAAACGGCAGCTGGGCAGGCAGCACCGTGGGCTCCTGCTGGGAGCCATCGAAATTGGCGCAGAAATCGACGGTGTCGTTGCCGATTTCATCGAGCATCGCCTCGTTGGCGATCGGTGCCAGCCGCGTTTCGGTGTACCGCATCGCCGCCGGTGGGTCGTCGTCCACCGAGCCGAAGTTGCCGTGGCCATCCAGCAGCGGATTGCGGCTGGCGAAGGTTTGCACCAGGCGCACCAGGGCGTCGTAGACGGCCTGATCGCCGTGGGGATGGTATTTGCCCAGTACATCGCCCACCACGCGGGCGCACTTGCGATAGGGCCGATCTGGGGTCAGGCCCAGCTCGTGCATCGCGAAGAGGATGCGGCGCTGCACTGGTTTGAGCCCATCGCGCACATCGGGCAGGGCTCGTCCCACGATCACGCTCATCGCGTACTCGAGGTAGGAGCGCTGCATCTCCTGATGCAGAGCGATCGGCTGAATCCTGGGATCCTCGGGCTGCTCGATCGGGCGCTCCTCGGCCATCCGCTGTTGGTGTCTGAGGGCTAAAGCTGGCGCTCAGCCTACATATCGTGCTCGTCTGAGCTCCTCACCTGGTGCGACGTCGCCCATCCGGGTGCTGCCACCAGGGAGCCGAGCCGGCCTACTCGTCGTCGGGGCTGCCCTCGGGATTGGCATTGGCCATAGCCCGCTCCACCGCGGTTTTCAGGTCTGGTTGGGCCAGCAGCAGCTGGGTGGCAGCCCGCAGTTTTGTGCCCCAGAGCTGTTCTTTTTGGAAACTGGCCAGCACGTAATTGGGGTCGTTGGCGAGGGCCTGGCCAGCCAGCTCCAGGGCCTCGCGGCGAGCCTGGCCGCCGCTTATGAACAGCCCGGCGGCCAGGGCCAGGGTGGGTTCGGCGGCGTTGGCACGAATTTTGATCACCTGGCGCCATAGCTCGATCGCCTCGCGGGTCTGGCCCTGCTCGAACAGCACCAGGGCCTGGTTGTTGATCGCTTCCCAGAAGTTCGAGCGCAGCCGGGCGGCCTGCTTGAAGGCGCCGAGGGCCTGGGTTGGCTCGCCCAGCAGGATGTGGGCGTTGCCGAGATCGAAGTAGGCACCGGCGTTCTTGGCATCCAGCTTGATCCCCTGCCGCAGCAGGGTGAGGGCATCCTTGGGGCGGCCGTCCCTCAGGGCCAGGGATCCTTCCGCTAACCAGATGCCGCTGTTTTGGGGGTCGAGCTGCTTGGCGCGAGCCAGGGAGGTTGCAGCATTTTTGATTTGTTTATTGCGCAGTTGCGCTTCAGCTAGCAGCACCCAGCCGCGGGGGTCCTTGGGCAGCAGCCGCACGGTGAGGGCGGCCAGCCGCGCCGCGTCTTCCACCTGGCCCAGTCGCAACAGCCGGGCGGCCACCTGGGCAATCCCCAGGCCAGCTCCCTCCAGCTGCGCCGATCCCGGCACGTAGACGTAGGGCACCAGGGCCCGGGCAGGTTGGGGGCTGACCACACTCAGGCCCAGGGCCAGGGGAGCGGTCAGCAGCGGGCCCAACCAGCGGGGTGCCATCAAAAGGGGTCAGATCCGCTCACACTAGGCAGGGTCTGGTCTGGCAGCTTTCAGATTGCGCCGCCACATCCAGGGTTTGATCCGCCTGAGGGCCGAAGCCCGCAGCCGCTCGTCCCATTGCGCATCGCTCCAGAGCTGGGCCTGCTCCGCCCGTAGCTCCAGCAGCCAAGGCCGCGGCTGCAGGTCGGGATCCTCACTGCTGGCCAGGGGTTGCTGATTCCAGGGGCAGGCCTCCTGGCAGATGTCGCAGCCAGCCACCCAGGGCCCCATGCCGGCGGCGATCGCATCCGGTAATTCGGGATCTCGATTCTCGATCGTGTGGAAGGCGATGCAACGGCGGCTATCCACCACAAATGGCTCCACAATCGCGCCGGTGGGACAGGCGGGTATGCAGCGATTGCAACTGCCACAAAGGGGGCTGGCGGCTCGATCCGGCGGCAGCTCCAAGCTGGTGAGCAGGTGGCCCAGCAGCAGCCAGGAGCCGCGCTGGCGGTGGATCAAGTTGCCGTGTTTGCCGATCCAGCCCAGCCCCGCCTGCTCCGCCCAGGCCTTGTCCATCAGCGGCGCACTGTCCACGCAGGCCCGCCAGCGGGCCGTGGGCCACTGCTGCTCCAGCCAGCGCCCCAGACGCCGCAGCCGGCCTTCGATCAAGCGGTGGTAGTCCCGTCCCCAGCCGTAGCGGGCCACCGCCAGGGTCCCTGGTTGCCGCTCGGCCTGCACGTAATAGGAGAGGCCCACCGCCAGCAAACTGCGACAGCCGGGCAGCAGGGCCTCGATCTGGCGCCGCCGCGGGTCGGCCATCCAGCCCATGTCGGCCTGGTGACCGGCCTCTAACCAACGCTCCAGGGCGGCGCTGCGCAGCCGCATGCGCTCCCCCGCCGGTACGGCGGCGATACCCACCGGATCAAAACCGAGGCTGTGGGCCTGGCGCTTGAGGCCGCTGGCCAGGGCCTCGAGGCTGGTGGCCTCGGCCATCGCCCGTACAGTTGCGGCACCTTCCCATTGTGCTGTGAGCACTGCCTCATTCGGCCGCCTCGGCCATCTCCTGCGCGGTCTGGGCCTCACCCTGGTGGCCCTGCTGGCCCTGCAGTTGCTCGGGCTGTTGACAGCCGCCAATTGGAGTGATGACACCTATCGCCAGCTGTTCCTGGAGCGGCTGGTCACCCAGTCGCCGATGGCTCTGGTGGGTTTGCTGCTGGTGCTGTTTGGCCTGCGGCTGGATCTGCCCAGCGGGGGCCGCACGCCCCTGCGCTGGCTGGTGGGGCTGCTGGCGATCGCCTTGGCCGGCGCCATGGTGGTGGCCGTACCGATCACGATCAGCAGCGATCGGGCCCTCTCCGACCAGGCCGACCAGCAGCTGGCTTCCCGCACCGGTCAGCTGGCGATGGCCAAGTCCCAGTTGGCCTCCCCCCAGGGGGTGGATCAATTCGTGCAGCAGGCCGAACAGTCCGGCCAACTGCCGGCGGATGCCACCCCCGAGCTCAAGCGCAAGCTGGTGAGGCAGGTGCTGGAGCGCCAGCTCAAGCAGGCCGATCAACAGCTGCAGCAACAGAAGCAAGCCCGCGATCTCGGCGCCAATCAGCGCCGTTTTGGCGGCACTGGCACGGCGATGGTATTGGCGATTGGCTTTGCCTTGATCGCGCTGGTGGCGCTTGCCTGAGGGGCGGCTGGCTAAGTTGAGTTCAGAATGCTGACGGGCAGAGTTCCGGGAGTCCCTTGGTTCAAGCCAGCCCCAGACCTGACCAGCCGCTGACAGATCGCCTGCAGCAAGATCTCAAGAACGATCTGATCGCCGGCCTGCTGGTGGTCATTCCCCTGGCCACCACGATCTGGCTCGCCACCACGGTGAGCCGTTTTGTTCTGGCTTTTCTCACCTCCATCCCCAAGCAGTTCAACCCTTTCAACACGCTTAATCCGCTGTTGCAGGAGTTGATCAACCTCGGAGTGGGGCTGCTGGTGCCGCTGCTGGGCATCCTGCTGATCGGTCTGATGGCGCGCAACATCGTTGGGCGCTGGTTGCTGGAGTTCGGCGAGGGCACCCTGCTGCGGATTCCCCTGGCCGGTCCGGTTTACAAAACCCTCAAGCAACTGCTGGAAACCTTCCTCCAGGGCAACTCCAGTCGCTTTCGCCGGGTGGTGTTGGTGGAGTATCCCCGGGAAGGGCTGTTCGCCCTCGGTTTTGTCACCGGCGTGATGGGGACCTCGATCGCCTCCAGCTTCGAGCAGACGATGCTGAGCGTGTTCATACCCACCGCCCCCAACCCCACCACCGGCTGGTATGCGGTGGTACCAGAAAATTCGGTGCGCGACCTCGACCTCTCGGTGGAGGATGCCTTCCGCACGATCATCTCGGCCGGCATCGTCAGCCCCGATGAGCGAACCCCCCAATCCAATCGCAGCTTCTCCAGCCTGTTGGCCCAGCTGCGCTCTCCCCAGGCTTCCTGATGCAGAGTCGCACCGTCTCCCGTGAATTGGCCCTGCTGATGCTGGGTCAGGTGAGCGATCGACAGCCCGCTGCCGATACCCCCCTCGACAGCTTGCTGCTCCAGGCGCTGACCAGCCTCAGTCAGCACGTACGCGAGGCCCTGGATCAATCTGCTCAAGATTTGCAAAACGCCCAGCAACAGCTTTTGGATAGCGAGTTGCAGGAGCAGGGAGCTGAGCAGTTGCCCAGGGTCCGCCAGCACCTGCAAGCTGGTTTGGCGGTGGCTGAGCTGGCCTTGAATCGGCTTTCGGCCAGCCTGGAACTGCCCAGGGTGCTGCTGCTGGCCAACCAGGATGAAGTGCGTCGCCAGGCGATCGATCGCACCCGGGCGGTGTTGAGAAAAAGGCAGTCGATCGACCAGGGGCTCGATGCCGTGATGGAGGGCTGGCGGCTCACCCGTCTACCCCGCATTGATCGCGACATTTTGCGACTGGCGGCGGTGGAGTTGACCGAGTTCGACACCCCAGCCGCCGTGGCTTGCAATGAGGCGGTGGAATTGGCCAATCGCTACAGCGACGAACAGGGTCGTCGCATGATCAACGGCGTTCTCCGCCGCTACATCGCCGCCGCCAAGAGCTGATGGTGTTCGACTGGTTTCAGCGCAAAGTCGTCTCTGACGCCCCCGAGGCCCAATCAGCAGAGGGCTCGCCAGATGCTGGCGCCCTGGATGCTGCCCCAGATTCAGCAGCAGCTGCAGCAGCCCCTCAAGAAGACCCCAAGGCTGAGGCCCCGGCTGAGCCCAAGGCCGCTGCGGCGGAGCTGGATCAACCTGAATCAGCCAGCCCAGAATTAACTGAATCTCCAACTGCTAGTGCAGATTCACTGAAGGCGGAATCTGCCCCAGTAGGTGTGAGTGCCGGGGTGGATGAGGACGCCCTGGCCTGGGCGCGCCAGGCCTATGCCCGCCTCAAAGCCCAGCAGGAGGCAGCCAACGCTCAGCCGGCAACCGCTGCGCCTACTGCCGCGCCTGGGGCTACCCAAACTGCCGGCTCTGCCCAAACAGCCGAAGCGGCTACGCCGGTTGAGCTAGCCGCCGCATTTGCGCCAGCCCCTGCAACCGATTCCAGGCCATCTGCCCCAGCTCCGCTGCCAGCCGCAGGGGAATTGCCGTCTCCAGAGCCTGGCAACTTAGAAACTGCTCCTGCGGCTGGTTTATCCCTACTGGAGCTGGCCGCCGCCCAAAGGGCCCAGCGGCAGCAGGCCCTAACCGCGGCCGCCGCTGTAGAGATTGAGCCACCTGCATCCGTTGTCGAGGCGCCGGTTGCCGATGCCCTGGAGCCCCAACTGGGGGCCTTCGACGACACCTTCACCTGGTCTGCGGAGGTATTGGCGGCCCAGGGCAAGCGGATTGATCAGGTGTCGCTGGAGGAAATCGACTGGTTGGCTCGGCTGCGCCGTGGGCTGGAGAAAACCCGCCGCGGTTTTGTAACCCAGCTGCTCGAAAACCTCGGCGACGATCCGTTGACGCCGGAGGTGCTCGACGATCTGGAAACAACTTTATTGCGCGCCGATGTGGGGGTGAGCGCCACCGACCAGGTGTTGGCTGCCCTCAGACAGCGGCTCAACGAGGAGGTGGTAGATCCCGCTGAGGGCCTTAGTTTTCTCAAACAGCAGCTGCGCCAGCTGCTGGAACAACCGATTAGCGCCTCTGGTCGCCAGCTGTTAGCCCCGGAGCGCGACCGCCTCAATGTGTGGCTATTGGTGGGGGTGAATGGGGTGGGTAAGACCACCACCCTCGGAAAGCTGGCCAATCTGGCCGTTCGCAGTGGCTACAGTTGTCTGATTGCGGCAGCTGATACCTTCCGGGCCGCAGCCGTGCGCCAGGTGGAGGTGTGGGGTGAGCGCAGTGCTGTGCCTGTGATCTCCAATCCCAGCGCCAATGCCGATCCGGCGGCGGTGGTCTACGACGCCCTCGGTGCCGCCCAGTCCAAGGGAACTGAATTGGTGCTGGTGGATACGGCTGGGCGCTTGCAAACCAAGCACAACTTGATGGAAGAACTATCAAAAGTGCGTCGCATTATTGATAAGTTGGCCCCCGATGCTGCAGTGGAATCCCTGTTGGTGCTCGACGCCAGCCAGGGTCAAAATGGCCTGCGCCAGGCGATGGCCTTTGCCAGTGCTGCCGGTCTCACCGGCGTGGTGCTCACCAAGCTCGATGGCAGCGCCAGGGGTGGTGTGGCTTTGGCCGTGGCCTCGGAAGCAGGCCTGCCAATACGCTTCATCGGCGC
>CANHSW010000059.1 GCA_947463165.1 Cyanobacteriota bacterium | reverse complement strand
GGCGATCGCCAGCTGCAGCTGGGGGAGATAGCCGTGCCCCTGCCGGGGGAACTGCTGCTGGAGGGCTTGGGGCGGGCCCTCACCCTGTTTGAACCGATCGAGCGGGGCTTGGATTCGGCCACGCCGGAGAAGCTGCAGCTCACCCCGGCTGAGGCCTTCGTGCTGGTGCGCACGGCTGCCACGCGGCTGCGGGACGTGGGGGTGGGGGTGGTGCTGCCCGCCAGCCTCTCCGGCGGCCTGGCCAGCCGGCTCGGTTTGGCCATGGAGGCGGAGCTGCCGGAGCGCTCGCGGGGCTTCACCCTGGGGGAGAGCCTCAACTGGAGTTGGCAATTCATGATCGGCGGGGTGACGCTCACCCTGCGGGACCTGGAGCGGCTGTCGGCCAAGCGCAGCCCGCTGGTGCAGCACAAGGGCGTCTGGATCGAGCTGCGCCCCAGCGATCTCAAAAATGCCGAGCGCTTCTGCGCCGCCGATCCCCAGCTCAGCCTCGACGATGCCCTGCGGCTTACCGGCAGCGACGGCGATACCTTCCATCGGCTGCCGGTGCATCGCTTTGTGGCGGCCCCGCGGCTGCAGGCGGTGCTGGAGCAGTACCACCAGCAGAAGGCACCGGATCCGCTGCCGGCCCCGCCGGGTTTCTGCGGCCAGCTGCGGCCCTACCAGGAGCGGGGCTTGGGCTGGCTGGCTTTTCTGCATCGCTTTGATCAGGGGGCCTGCCTGGCCGATGACATGGGTCTGGGCAAGACGATTCAGCTGCTGGCCTTCCTGCAGCACCTCAAGGCCGAGGAGGAACTGAAACGCCCGGTGCTGCTGGTGGCGCCCACCTCGGTACTGACCAACTGGAAGCGGGAAACCAATGGCTTCACGCCGCAGCTGGTGGTGCGCGAGCACTACGGCCCGCGGCGGCCCTCCAGCCCGGGGGCCCTGAAGCAGGCGCTGGAGGGGGTGGATCTGGTGCTCACCAGCTATGGACTGTTGCAGCGCGATAGCGAGTTGCTGGAGTCGATCGACTGGCAGGGGATGGTGATCGACGAGGCCCAGGCGATCAAAAATCCCGGCGCCAAGCAGAGCCAGGCCGCCCGCGATCTGGCCCGTTCGGGCAAGGGCAGCCGATTCCGCATCGCCCTCACCGGCACGCCGGTGGAGAACCGGGTGAGTGAGCTGTGGGCGCTGATGGACTTTCTCAATCCCCAGGTGCTGGGCGATGAGCCCTTCTTCCGGCAGCGCTACCGGCTGCCGATCGAGCGCTATGGCGACATGTCTTCTTTGCGGGATCTGAAGGGGCGGGTGGGGCCGTTCATCCTGCGGCGCTTGAAGACCGATCGCTCGATCATTTCCGATCTGCCGGAGAAGGTGGAATTGAGCGAATGGGTGGGATTGAGTGCGGAGCAGAAGAAGCTCTACAACCAAACCGTGGAGGCCAGCTTGGATGCCATCGCCCGGGCGCCGCTGGGTCAAAAGCATGGCCAGGTGCTCGCCCTGCTCACCAAGCTCAAGCAGGTTTGCAATCACCCGGCCCTGGCCCTGGGGGAAGCGGCGGTGGACGGCCAGTTCGGAGCCCGCAGCGCCAAGTTGCAGCGGCTGGAGGAGATACTTGAGGAGGTGATCGCCGCCGGCGATCGGGCGCTGCTGTTCACCCAATTTGCCGAGTGGGGTCTGCTGCTAAAGGCCCACCTGGAGCGCCGTTGGCGTCAAGAGGTGCCGTTCCTGTATGGCAGCACCAGCAAGGTGGAGCGCCAGGCGATGGTGGATCGCTTCCAGGAGGATCCGCGCGGCCCGCAGCTGTTTTTGCTGTCGTTGAAGGCCGGTGGCGTCGGTTTGAATCTCACCAGGGCCAGCCATGTGTTCCACATCGATCGCTGGTGGAATCCAGCGGTGGAGAACCAGGCCACCGACCGCGCTTACCGCATTGGCCAGCAGAATCGGGTGATGGTGCACAAGTTCATCACCAGCGGTTCGGTGGAGGAAAAGATCGACAGGATGATTCGCGAGAAGGCGAGATTGGCCGCCGAGATCGTGGGCTCCGGCGAGGAGTGGCTGGGGGGCCTGGACATGGGTCAGCTGCGGAATTTAGTTGCCCTGGAAGAGGACTGAACCGCCCCCGGCCGACCAATCACAAGCCAAGCGTTATCACGGACCAAGTTTTGCCACAGGCCAAGCCTGAAGCGTGGCTAATTTTGGTCCATAATGCGACTAATTTTGGCCAATAGCTTGCCAGGTCGTATCGCCTGTGCCCAGTGTGGCATTTCGATGCCCTGGTGAGCTTTGCCTTCAACTGCGGTAACGGCAACCTGGCCGAATCCACCCTGCGCAAACGCCTCAATGCCGGCGAGGATCCGAACACCGTGGCCAATCAGGAGTTGCTTCGCTGGACCAATGGCGGCTTGGCTGGCCTAGTGCGTCGTCGTGAAGCAGAGGTGAACCTGTTTTGTGCTGGTGGTGCTACGGCCGCCGGGGACAAGATCATCAATCTCTCCGCCAACCAAGACACGCTGCTCAATAAGTAACCGCTGCCTGGTGTTGAGCTGAAGGATAATGAAAAATCGGCGGTTGGCAGAGGTAAAGAATATCAGGCTGCCAAAGTGCTCGCCAGCCGGGACGGCCACACCCAGGTGGAGTTGCCCTTTGGCTTAGGTAGTTGGTGGCTGTTTGACGGCCACTGGGAAGAGCTTGCTGGCAACTGAGGTTTAGGAAATGGCGATAGCAGCGCTTCGCCATTAAGACGCCGATGGCCCCCGGTAGCAAAAGCTGCTTTGCGGGCAGCTCGAAAAATTGCCCCTGCTGCTGCTATCGGGTTTTTCTGTCAACTGAGCTGGCTTAGGCAGCGCTGCCTCCCGGCTGGCTGCGCGCTGAATTAGGGCTGCAGCCGCAGGCCCATGGCCCGGATGCCGCCTGGATCCACGGCGAAGCCCTGCTGTGTCAGCGTCGCCAGGGCCCTCGGTGGAGCCGATAGGGAGATGCTGCAACCCCCCAGCTCCCGCCTCACCCGAGTGAGGGCCGCATGCACCAGCACACTGAGGATTAGCGGTTCCCAGGGATCTCCAGGATCGGCGGCCAGGTCCCAGAGGTGGGCATTCAGGGCCAGGTCGCTGGTGACCCGCACGAAGCCCACCATCGCTCCGCTAGGGGCAACCACGTTGAAATGCCAGAGGCTGCGTTGCAGCGCCAGGGCCCAGCGCTCCGCCGAGCGGGGCGAATCGCCCATCATGGTCAGCAGCCGATTCAGATCCGCTGCGGCCGGGGCCCCGTCGGTGAGCAGCTTGTAGCCCTCCTCGAGCATGGGAGCGGCGGGAAGGTTGCGGAAGGGGAGCAACAGGGAGTCCAGAACCGTGGGAGTAGAGATGGGCCCGGGAGCCGGTTTCAGCCGGTGTTGCGCAGGCCGGCGGCGATGCCGTTGATGGTGAGCAGGGCACCGCGGAGCAGCTCGCTGCGGCTGTAGGTGTGGCCGTCGTCGCCTGGGATGGTTTCGCTCATCGGCGGCTGTCGATTCTGGTCCCGCAGGCGGCGCAGCAGGGCCACCTGCAGAAAGCCCAGGGGAATGATCGTGCGATTGCGCAGATCTACAGATAGCTGCAGGGCTGGGTCCCCGTCCAGGAGGCGCTGGTGGCTGGTGATCTGCAGCACCAGATCGCGGGTGAGGGCGAATTCTGCAGCGATCGTTTGGAAGATGGCTTCAAAGGCTTCTCGGGCATCCGCCTGGCCCAGGGAGCGCACGTAGTGGTGGGCCAAGTCTATATCCACTTTGGAGAGGGTCATCTCCACCTTGGAGATCAGCATGCGAAAGAAGGGCCAGCGCTGGTGCAGCAGCCGCAGCATCTCCAGTTGCTCGGGATCTCGCAGCAGCTCCTCCTGCAGCGCGGCGCCCACCCCAAACCAGCTGGGCAACAGGAAGCGGCTCTGGGTCCAGCCGAACACCCAGGGGATGGCCCTCAGGCTGGAGAGATCCTTGGCACCGCCCTTGCGCCGGGCGGGACGACTGGAGATCTGCAGTTTGCTGATCTCCTCGATCGGGGTGCACTGCTGGAAAAAAGCCACCAGATCGGGGTTGTCATGCACCAGAGCGCGGTAGTGATAGCGGGATCGGGCCGCTAGGCGTCCCATCAATTCGTTCCAGCTGGGGGTGGCGTCCACCGGGGTGCTCACCAGGCTGTTCTGCAGCACTGCGGTGGTCACGGTTTCCAGGTTGTAGAGCGCCAGTTCCGGCAGGGAGTACTTGGAGGCCAACACCTCGCCCTGCTCGGTGATCTTGATCCGTCCACTGAGGGTGCCGCTGGGCTGGGCCAGGATCGCCTGATAGGCGGGTCCACCACCGCGGCCCACCGAGCCACCGCGGCCGTGGAAGATGCGCAGGGCCACGTCATGGTGGGTGGCCAGGGCTTGCAGGGCGATCTGGGCCTTGTGAATCTCCCAGTTGCTGGAGAGAAATCCGGAATCCTTATTGCTATCCGAGTAGCCGAGCATCACCTCCTGCAGGGGCTGGTCGCTCTCATGGCCCCGCAGCAGCTCCAGGTAGAAGGGATCGCTGAACAGGCGCTCCATCACCGCCGGAGCGCCCTGCAGGTCTTCCACGGTTTCGAACAGGGGCACCACCAGCAGGCTGGCGCGCCGGGCCTGGGGATCCACCAGGCCGGCCTCCTTGGCCAGCAGCAGCACCTCCAGCAGGTCGGACACCGTGTGACTCATCGAGATCACGTAGCTCTGGCAGATTCGCTGTCCGAATTCCTGCTGCAGGCGGTACAGCATGCGGAAGACCTTGAAGGTTTCGGCGGTGGCCGCGCTCCAGTTGGCGGCTGGCGGCAGTAGGGGACGGCGCGTCTTTAGTTCACTCAGCAGCCAATTGATCCGCTGCTCTTCGTCCATCTGGCTGTAGGGGAGCGGTAGCTGCAGGTAGCGGCTGAGCTCGTCGATGGCATCGCTGTGGCGAGTGCTCTCCTGGCGAATATCCAAACTTGCCAGGCAGAAGCTGAAGATGTGTACCTGGCTGATTAAATTCTGCAGGGCCTCGCAGCTGAGGCCCGTGCTCTCCAGGCTCTGCTGGATCAGTTCCAGATCGGTGCGAAAATCCTCCAGGGATGTGTAGTGCCATTCCTGGGGCGGACCACTGTGGGTGGCCGCCAGATTGCCGCCGCTCTGGGGCACCGAGCTGGGGGCGTCGCCGGGGGCCTCCCAACCGGCGGCGGTCAGCTGTTGGTTGCGCACCTGGGCCAGCCGCAGCCGCTCCGCCACATAGCTGAGCTTGAGCCGGTAGGGCTCCAGGCGATAGCGGGCGGCCCGCTGTTCGTAGATATCCGGGAAGCGCAGCCGGTCCATCTCCAGGGATTCCAGCAGTGCCGGGCTCATCTGGCTCCACTGCATCGAGATGCTGAGCTGATCGCTCAGGTCGCCCACCGCCCGCAGGTAGCGATCCAGCATCAATTTCCGCTGGTAGCAGGCGGTCCCCCAGGTGATTTCCGGAGTCACCGAGGGGTTGCCGTCCCGGTCCGAGCCCACCCAGGAGCCGAAGGTGCAGAAGGCGTCCCGCGGCGGCTCCACGTCGGGATAACTGTTGGCTAGGGCCGCGCGAATCCGCTGGCGCAGCTGGGGCATCGCATCGAACAGCACCTGCTGGAAGTAGTGCAGGGCATAGTCCACCTCGTCGAGCACGGTGGGCTTGAACTGGTGCAGTTCATCGGTGCGCCACCAGAGGCGGATCTCCTCCTCCAGCTGTAGGCGCAGGTTTTGCCGGTCGGTCGCATTCAGCTGGGTGCCCTGCTCCAGCCGCTGGATCAAGCTGGCCACCCGCCGCTGCTTGTGACGCACGGTGTGGCGCACGATCTCGGTGGGATGGGCCGTGAATACCAGCCGCAGATCGAGATCGCGCAGCAGGTTTTCGATCTTGGCCGGGGGCACATTCAGGGCCCGCAGCCGCTCAAACAGCTGCCGGAAGGTGGCCGGTTCCGTCTGGCTGGCCAGCGCCGGCAGGAACGGATCTTTATTTACCGGTTCGCCGTTGGTCTTCAAGCTGTCCAGATAGCTGTCTTCCTCGATGTGTTGTTCGAGGATGTTGACCAGCTGGAAGTAGAGAGAAAAGGCGCGGGCGGCGGCGATGGCCTCGGCCAGATCCATCTCCCGGATCAGCTGCACGATGGCGCCGGTGTCGATGGCGCCATCGCCATCCCCCTCCGGTTCGCTCAGTTGCTTCAGCCGCAGCAGCCGCTCGGCCTGGCCGGGGGGGCATTCGCTGTGCAGCACTGTCTGCCAGAGATCCTCCACCAGTTCAAGACGCTCTCCCAACAGCCTGGTAACCCGTGGCGATGCTTCGGAGGAGATGGGCGGGGACGGCCGCATGGGGCTTGTTGCGACGCGGTTGACTTGTTCGATCATCCCAAAGTGGCGCCGGATGCGTCTGTAGCAGCGGCGCTACGCAGAGACTGCTCCCTATGGGCCAGGGCTGCGGCATCGGCCGCAACTATGTCGGCGATGCTTTCGCCGACGGCATGGCGGGCCAGCCAGTCCATGGCGGTGTTGCCGTGGCTCATCAGGCCTTGCAGCGGCGCCAGGGTGGTGCTGAGTCCCAACTCAGCGGCCAGGGGGGCCATGGCCGCCAATTCGTCGGCAATCCAGCGGTGGGCGCCGATCGCTGCGCCGTTGCGCCAGTGGCGCAGTTCGGCCAGCAGGCTGGATTTGGCCGCGGCCCTGTCGTTGGCATCGGCCAGCTCGGCCAGCTGGGCGGCATCCAGGCAACTGGCCCGCAGCGGATCCCAATGGTCTGGATCGCGCAGCAATTGCTGCAGTCGCAGTTCGGCGAAGGCCGTGATCGCCAGCAGCAGATCTGGTTCAGCCACCAGGTCGCAGATGCGGATTTCCAGGCGGTTGAGTTCGTGGGGGCGGTTGTCGCCATTGGGGCGCACCGATGTCCACAGGTGGCGCACGTTCTGCATCGTGCCGGCCTCCAGTTGCCGGTCCATCCAGGCGATGTAGTCGGCGTGATCGCGGAACAGGGGTACTTGCGGTGGCGTGAGCGGGAACTGCAGCCAGCGTTGGGAATGGGCGCCGCACACCTGGCCATCGAGAAATGGCGAGCTGGCGGAGAGGGCCAGCAACAGGGCGGCTTCGCAGCGCAGCAGTCGCAGCCCGGCGAACAGCAGTTCCATGCCGTCAAAGCCCGCGGCGGGGGTGAGGCCCAGGTTGATGTGCACGCTGGCCGTCACCACCCGCGTGCCGTAGCTGTCTTCTATGTAGTCGTGATAGGCATTGGCGGGATCTGAACGCTCAAAGCGATCGCTGCCGCCGCTGCTCAAGGTGCTGCCTGGTAGCAGGGTGAGCCCCCGGCCGGCCAGCCAGGCCCGCAGGCGCTGGCGGGGTTCGAGCAGTAGCCGCAGCTGTCGCCGGTAGTCGGCGTCTGGTGGCGTGATGTATTCGAGGTTGCGCTGGTCGGGTTCGGTCACGAAGCCTTCCAGGCTCCTTGCCGCCTCGGCGGCACAGCCCACCACCGTGCCGTCCGGCCGGCCGGTGTACATCTCCACCTCGAAACCCTTGAGCAGCAGGGCGCTGCCCCGGGCGGTTGTGGCTGTCATCGGCGGAACCCTCACTGCAGGCAAGCCAGGGCCTTGAGCATGCCTCGTGCCTTGTTGAGGGTTTCCTGGTATTCCGCCTCGGGGCTGGAGTCGGCCACTACGCCGGCGCCGGCCTGCACCAGCACCTGCCAGCCCCCCAAAGGATCGGGCAGCACCACCATGGTGCGAATGGTGATGGCGGTGTTCAGGGCGCCGCTGAGATCCACCGCGCCGTAGACGCCGGCATAGGGGCCGCGGGCGTCGGGTTCCAGATCATGGATTAATTGCATCGCCCGTATTTTGGGCGCACCGCTGACCGTGCCGGCGGGGAAGCAGGCCATCAGCAGATCCCACACCGACTTGTCCTCGGCCAGCACCCCCTCCACCTGGCTGACGATATGCATCACGTGCGAGTAGCGCTCGATCACCATCAGCTCGCCCACCTGCACGCTGCCAGGCCGGCAGACGCGCCCCAGGTCGTTGCGACCGAGATCCACCAGCATCACGTGTTCGGCGCGCTCCTTGGGATCGGCCAGCAGGTTGGCCTCCAGGGCCAGGTCTTCCGCCTCGTCGCTTCCCCGGGGGCGGGTGCCGGCGATCGGCCGCAGGGAGGCCTTCACCTGGCCCGTGGCGGTGGGTTCCGCCTTCACCATCACCTCCGGGCTGGAGCCGATCAGGTACCAGTCCCCGAAGTTGAAGAAGGCCATGTAGGGAGATGGGTTCACCATCCGCAGGCTGCGATATAGATCGAACGGCTCCCTTTCCACCCGGGCGGTCAATCGCTGGCTGAGCACCAGCTGAAATACATCTCCGGCGGCGATGTGTTCGCGGGCCGCTGCCACCGCAGCCTCGAAATCGGCCTGGTCTCGATTGCTTTGTATACGCAGCTGTTGGCTGATCGACTGCTGCGTTGCGTCATGCCAATCCAGCGGGGTCACCGTTGCTGGCAATGGCCGGTGCATCTGCGCTTCCAGCTCATCAATGCGGGCCATTGCCGCCCGCCAGGCCGCCTCGGGCTCGGCACCAGCACTCAGATCCGCATAGGCCACGGCGGTGATCTGCCGCTTCACCTGGTCGAACACCAGCAGGCTGTCGGCCAGTAGCCAACAGCCGTCCGGCGGTGAGTCGGCGGCGGCGGCATGCACCGGCACGCTCGGTTCGATCCACTGGATCAGCTCGTAGCCCCAACAGCCGAACAGCTGGCCCAGGGCCGGCAGGCCTGGCAGCGGCGCGCTGCGCATCGGGGCCAGGCACTGCTGCAGCAGGCTGAAGGGATTGCCGTCCAGCTGCTCCAGGCGGCCGTCGCGCCAGCGCCGCTCACTGGTCTCGCCCCGGCAGGTGAGGGTCCAGAGGGGATCGGTGGCCACCAGGCTCCAGCGGCCGATCCGCTCGCCCCCCTCCACCGATTCCAGCAGCACGCCATGGCCAGAGCCGCTGCCCACCTTCAGCCAGGTGGTGAGGGGGGTTTCCAGATCGGCTGGCCAGCAGCGGATCAGGGGGATGAAGTTATGGCCGGAAGCCGCCTGGGCCAGGAATGGCTGATCGGGCCAGCTTGCAGCGCCAGGGCGGTCAGGAATATGGGCGCTGGGCATCGGCGGGCTGATGGGCAAAAAAAACGGGGCTGCACGCCCCGCCTTTAGTAGGTACTGGAGACAATACCCTCAGGAATCAAAGGGGTTCTTGCCGGTGAACTTGAGGGTGGCTGGATTGACGTTGGCGCCAATGCTGCGGGGGTTGTGACCGACAATTTGACGGCCTTCGTTCACTTTCTCGGGGAACACGCCATCTT
>CANHSW010000058.1 GCA_947463165.1 Cyanobacteriota bacterium | reverse complement strand
GAGTTGCCGCTGGAGCCCGCCAGCTTCGATGTGGTGGTGAGCAATTGCGTGCTCAACCTCTCTGTTGACAAGCCGGCGGTGTTGCGGGGTGTGCAACGGCTGCTCAAGCCAGGGGGTGAGTTCTACTTTTCCGATGTTTATGCCGATCGGCGGCTCCCGGAGCAGCTGCGGCGCGATCCGGTGCTCTACGGCGAATGTCTGGGGGGCGCCCTCTACTGGAACGACTTTTTGCGATTGGCCCGCGCTGCCGGTTTTGCCGATCCACGGCTGGTGAGCGATCGCAGCCTGGCCATTGGCGATCCCGCCCTGGCAGCTCTGGTGGGCGAGGCTCGCTTCTTCTCCGCCAGCTATCGCCTGTTCGCCATCGCCGAGCTGGAGGATGCCTGCGAAGACCATGGCCAGGCGGTGATCTACCGCGGCACCATCCCCCAGCAGCCGCACCGCTTCGATCTAGACAGCCACCACGCGATTGAAACCGGCAAGGTGTTTCCGGTCTGCGGCAATACCTTCCGCATGCTGCAACAAACGCGTTTCGCTCCCCACTTCACCTTCATCGGTGATAACGAAAACCACTTCGGCCTGTTCGAGGGCTGCGGTAGCACCATCCCCTTCCACAGCGCCACGTCAACAAATGGCGGCAGTTTCACCCCGGAAGGGGCCTGCTGCTGAGCAATGGGGATTAGCGATGGCGTTTAGAGATCGAGTTTAGCGATTGCCATTGCGGCTGCATCCCAGGGTCCAGGTGATGTAGCGCCCGCAACCCAATCGTTGCGCAAGCGGGCCAGTTATAAAAATACGAGCCACGGCCCATGGAGCCCTGGTGCTGCAATGGCTACTCAGCGGGCTGGGGCGACAAAATGGCCGTTATTCAGAGCCTGCCTAATGCAGAACAAATAATTCAGAACCAATCTGGAATGCTTAGCTTGGATTTTTGTAGCTATAAATACCATTGCCCCTACCGGCGCTCCGCTTCAGTGATCTCAGCAAGCCGGAATTGGGCCAACTCCATGCACCAACCGGCATCAATCACAGCGTCCGCATCGGTCCCATCCCCCATTCTCACCAGCAAGCGCGGACTGGATCTGCTGCGAGACCCAGCCCTGAACAAAGGCACAGCCTTCTCGGCGGCTGAACGGCTCGCTCTCAATCTTGACGGGCTGCTGCCGGCACAGGTGGAGAGCTTGGAGCTCCAGGTGCAGCGCAGTTGGCAGGCCTTCTGCGACATCGAGGGCAATCTGGCGCGCTACAGCTTTGTGGACGGGCTGCGGCGCACCAACCTGGTGTTGTTTCACCGCTTCCTGGCCGATTACACAGAAGCGGTATTGCCGATCGTCTACACGCCAACAGTGGGCGCGGTGATCCAGGGCTTCAGCAGCAGCTACCGCACGCCCATGGAGGGCATCTTTCTCAGTGCAAACCAGGGCGGCCGGCTGCGCCAGGTATTGCGCAATGGCCTCAGGGGCCCGATCGACCTGGTGTTGGTTACCGATTCAGAAGGGATCCTCGGCATTGGCGATCAGGGGGTGGGAGGCATTCACATCTGCCAGGGCAAGTTGGCCGTTTATACCCTCTGCGCCGGACTCAATCCCGAGCGGGTGCTGCCGGTGGTGCTCGATGTGGGCACCAATAACCCCAGCCTGCTGGCCGATCCCCTCTATCCGGGTCTGCGACAGCCGCGATTGGAGGGGGATGCCTACCTGGCGTTTGTCGATGAATTTGTTGAGGCTGTGCAGCTGGAATGTGCCGGTGCCTGTCTGCACTGGGAGGACTTCGGCAACAGCCATGCCCGCTTGCTGCTGGAGCGTCACCGCTGGCAGCTGCCCAGCTTCAACGACGACATCCAGGGCACCAGCGGCGTCGCCAGCGCCGCCGTGCTGGCCGCCTGCCGCGGGCTGGGGCAACGCCTTGCCGATCAGCGCATCGTGGTGTTTGGTGCCGGCACGGCCGGATGCGGCATCGCCGAGGGGTTGGTGCGTCTGCTGCGGCGCTCTGGCCTCAGTGACAGGCAGGCTCGGGAGCGCATCTGGGCGATTGATCGGCCGGGTTTGTTACTGCGCGACATGGCGGAGCTCAGCCCGGCTGCCGCTGCCCTGGCCCGCGATCCGGCCGAGGTGCGGGATTGGCAGCGCGACGCCCAAGGCGGCATCGATCTGGCCACCGTGGTGCAGCGGGTGCGGCCTACGGTATTGATCGGCACCTCCACCGTGGCGGGGGCCTTCAGCCGGCCGGTGGTGGAGGAAATGGCGCGTCACTGCCGCAACCCGGTGATCCTGCCCCTCTCCAACCCCACCAAATTGGCGGAAGCCACGCCGGCCAACCTGCTGGCCTGGACCGAGGGCCGCTGCCTGGTGGCCACCGGCAGTCCCTTTGATCCGGTGCAAAGGCCGGAGGGGGAGCGGCTGATCGGCCAGTGCAACAACTGCTTTGTTTTTCCTGGCCTCGGTTTCGCGACGGTGGCCCTGGGGCTGCGGGCCATCAGCGACGGCATGATCGATGCGGGCCTGGAGGCGCTGAGCCAGTGGATTCCAGCCAGCCGCGACCCCTATGACTCCTTGATGCCAGCCCTCATCGATGCGGCCGCGGTGGGAGCCGCTGTCGCCGAGGCGGTGGCCATCGCCGGCATCCGCGAAGGCCTGGCACCCGCCGGGGTGCAAGAGCAACAGGTTCCCTTGCTGTTGCAACGGGCCCGCTGGGCACCCGTCTATGCAGGGGAGCCTTTACTTGCAGGGGAGCCCCTATAGGCAGGGAAGCTCTTTCCCCGATAGCGGGGGCGAGCGGCTGATGCCGGATCGCCCCGGCAAGTCGCTTAGAGCGTCACAGCGATGGCGGCGGCGAGCAGATGCTGGTGCTTTGTCAAGGCGATGACAAACCTGCGGCGCCCCCCTAGAGTTTAGGTAGTTGATCGCAGGCAGTGAGGAGCTTCGTTTACTGGCTAATGGGAGATCGGGCCGGGCGGGTGATTGTGGGTTCCTGGCGGTGGCTCTGGGGTTTACCAGTGGAATCCGGCGGCAAGGTGGCCGTCGCTGTGGCCGAGGAATCACTGCAGTCGATGCAGGAGTCGGTGCAGCAGCTAGCCAAGGCTGTGGCCCTGCAGGTGGGAGCCTATGAACGCGCCAAGAAAAAGTACCAGGATAAAATAGAGGAACTCAAAACATTTGAGCAACAAGCACGCTTGGCCCAGAATGCAGGGCAGGAGGATGGGGCGCGCTTGGCTATGATCCGAGCGATTCAGATCGAGAAACTCCTGCCAGCTCTCGATCAACAGGTGCAGCAAGCGGGACAGTTTGTGGAGGCTTCCAAGGGCAAACTCAACCGTGAGCGCATCAAGCTTGAGCAACACAGGTCCGATATGCAAAACATCAAGGATCTCGCTGAAGTAAATGCTGCCCTTGAGTCCATCGCCAAGGTCAATAATGAATTCGATATCGGATCGGCTCGATCTTCGTTTGAGGCAGCCAAAAATGCCGTTGAGGGTAGGAATTTGACCAGTGCTGCTTTGGCAGAGCTCTCCGAGAATCCCAGTGAGAAGCTGGCAGCTGATCTAGATCAACTCACCCTTGATGATCAGGTTTCCCAGCGATTAAAGGCTCTAGAATCCACTTCTCCCCGACAGCTTCCAGAAGCGCCCCAACCATGAGCGAACAACCTGCCGGTAGTCCTAGAGGAGGCTTGCCACCGATTTTTCTTATTCTGATTGGCCTCGGTGTTCTGTGGGGGTTGCAATCACAGTTACCCAAGCTGCTGGGCTGGCGCCCTTCGCTTCCCGCCGCACCAAGTTTGAACCTCAAGCTTCCTGGCGGCAGCGGAGATGCAACGAACCTGTCAGCAACCTTTCCTCTCCAGCAGAACGTACCGGCCGGGACCACCATCACCATTGATGGTTCCACCAGCATGGTGCTGATCAATGAGGCGCTCAAAGCTGCCTTCCTCAAGGCCCATCCGGGCACCGTCGTTAACACGGCCGCCACAGGATCGGACAATGGGATTGAGGCCTTGCAGGGGAGCACCGTCACGTTGGCAGCCCTGTCACGGCCGCTTACGGCAGAGGAGCAAAAGCGTGGTCTCGTCGCTGTGCCGGTGGCAGATGATCGTATCGCAATTGTGGTCGGAATCGACAACCCCTTTCGCCGCGGTCTTTCCAAAACCCAGTTAGTGCAGATCTTCCGCGGTGAGATCACCAACTGGGCCACCTTCGGGGGAGCGGATCGCCCCATTCGAGTTCTCAACAGGCCCAGTGTCAGCGGTACCTACGGGGCCTTCCGAACAATCGTTCTCGGCGGCAATAACTTCGGCACAACTCCGAACATCACCAGCCTGGTCCGTGATGCCACCACACCGATGTTGCAGAAGCTAGGGGTGGATGGCATCGGTTACGCCACCTTTGGACAGGTGGCAGACCAACGAACCGTGCGGGTGCTGGCCATCGACGGCAGCACACCGGAGGCGGAAGCCTACCCGTTCCAAAGACCACTGTTTTATGCCTATCGTCAACCCCCTGATCCAGCGGTCAAAGCCTTCCTTGGCCTGGCTCTATCAGCAGATGGCAAAACTAGAATTGCCACTGCCGTCAAGGGACCTTGATAACGGCTGGCACTAAAAGCTTGCTGGGATCGATTGCCGTTCGAGTAAACCGCAGCGTTGTCACAGTTTCCCAGGTGAAATAGTGACTATCATTGGCCAGACGCAACCCCCACTTTTAGAAAAGCTATCCGCCAATAGCCCCCTAATGGCAGCCAGCTTCGATTCCGATCCTCCACCACTGCTGACCACAGGCAAGCTGGATTGCCTGCCAGGCTTGGCCTTTGGGAGCTGACGAACGCCATGGCCGATGCCGGAGCTGCCGCCGCACAACAAAGGTTTTGGGATAGGCCCGCCACTGGGCAGCCGCGGCACCTGCTGCTCACCGGTGGCAGCTCCGGCATCGGCTTTCAGGCAGCGCTGCAACTTTTGGCCGCCGGCCATCGCCTCACTTTGCTCTGCCGGGATCAGGCCACCGCCGATCGCCTTGGTCAATGCCTTGGTCAATGCCTTGGCCAAAACTTGGGTCAAATGCTGGGCGGCCAGTTGGCAACGCCGATCTGCGATTTGAGTGATCTAACCAGCATCGAGCGCTGCGCAGAAGCTTTGCTGAAGGCGGCGGAGCCGATAGACAGCCTGGTGCTCAATGCTGGTTTGCAGTACAGCGGCGATCGGCAGCCGCGCTGGTCGGCCCAGGGCTTTGAGCTCACGGTGGCGGTGAACCACCTGGCCCATCAGCTGCTGTTACAGCGGCTGCTGCCTCTGCTGCTGCAGGGCAAGGCGCCGCGGTTGGTGGTAACCAGCTCGGAGGTGCACGACCCGAGCACCTCCGGCGGCAAGGTGGGGGCAGCGGCGGGGTTGGGGGATTTGACCGGGCTGCGCCAGGGCCCCGGCACGCCGATGCTTGATGGCGGCCCTTTCAATGCCGAGAAGGCCTACAAGGACAGCAAGCTATGCAATCTGCTGATGGCGCGGCAGCTGGAGCGGCAACTGCGGGAGCAGGGCCAGGCATTGCCGGTGCTCACCTGGAGTCCTGGGCTGGTGATCCCACGCCAAAGTGGCGGCTTTTTCCGCTATAGCCGCAGTCAGAATCCATGGGGGCAAACCCTCTTTGCCTTGGTGGCCCGCGACCTGTTGCGGCTCACCGAAACGCCCGCCAGAGCTGGTTCCTTGCTGGCTGGCCTGGCCACGGTGTCAGCGCCGGAACCGCTTGGTTTTCAGTACTGGAGCAACCGGGTGCTGGGGCCAGGGCGGCTGCGATTTGAGGCTACAGAGCCCAGTGCCGAGGCCCGTTCCAATCTGCTGGCCCAGGAGCTCTGGAGGCTCAGCGCCCAGGCTGTCGCAAACCTAGGGGCTGATTGAGCCGAAAGCCCGTGCGCACTGAATTGAGTGGATAGCGGATAGTGAACACCCCCATATTGCCGAGAGGCTTGATGTCAACTCACTCTAGGCGAAGTTTTTCTTGAGATTATTTTCTGCTTTTTTAAAGTGAACCTAGAATAATTTCAGATCTCACTTATGTCGCAAAAGTAATGCATTTCAGCGGCAGATATGCCCCTTAACTTGCAAGAACTCTAGGGGGCATTTATTGTGGCAGCTTAATGGCAAAATTCCCTATTCACCACCTGGACCTATGGGTACCTGGAACCAGCTTAAATTTCACCAGGCTGCCTCGATTAATCCCAGACTAACTGGTCTCGCAAGCCAAGAGGTAATCCAATCACTGGGCTACCTCCCAACTCTCTCGGCCAAGGCGGACGAAGGACCACGCGCCCAGAGTAGATTATCTTTTCTTGAACCTAGTTGTGTTCATTTTACTGTCCATCATTATAGAATCGCCAATCATGCCAGCAACCTGAGTGACGATTTGGATTTTCCTGACAATAGATTTATCGTCAAGGCATGGATCAAAGCAGTATGGATCAAAGCGGTATGGATCAAGGCAGCATCAATCTAGGTGATATCAATCTAGGTGGTATCAAGCAAGACAATGTTTAGCAAGATAGTATCTATCATATTAGCATGAATCAACCTGTTATGAACAAATCCAGCATGAACTACTTGGTGATCGGCCTAGGCGGCACCGGCGGAAAGAGCACTCGGCCACCGTGCAAGCTGATCTTCTCAGAGCAAAAACATACCGCTCAATCAGATCCAAGTGTTGTTTCCTTAAATTTTAAATTTTCCCGCGAGATGATGTCTCAAGCCGATCCCACCCGGAAGGTACCGGGCAAGTCGGTTCAACTACCAGCCGCATCTCAGCTGCAGATAACTGAGAAAGATTTGTTAAGCTTGTTAAATGATATTAGTAAATATCCTGGTATTCAAAGTTGGATTGGCTCCCAGGCAGTCTGGAAGGAGATCTTAGGGACCATAGTTGGCAAAGCGCTTGGCGGCCAAAAGCGCAGGCTTGGCAGGTTCCTGTTTGCCCGCAGGATCAATGAATTCAAGACCAAGGTTAAAATTCTTGTCCAAGGTCTTCAATCTAATGGCGACGCTAGAATTGCTTTTCACGTCATTGCTGGACTTGCATGTTGCAGGAGAAGCGGCTCCATAGTCGATGTTCTCTCTCAGCCAAGAAATGCATATACCGATACACTAAGGTATCGTAAAATATCTTATTTATTGTTGCCAGACCAATACCCTTTGACCAACTGGGGCACAGGTATATATCGTGCCAATGGCTTTGCCACGCTCGCCGAAATCAGTGCCATCTCAACCGGCAGTTGCAAACCAGTAGATGTTCCTACGGGTAATAAAATCAATGGGAGAGATAAGTTTAATGGAACTTATGCTTTTGCCAAGGATAATGAAAATGGCCATATTGCCAAGGTTGACGCAGAAGTGTCAGGGATAATTGTTAAATTTGTATTCCAGAAAATATTCATTGCCGACCTTATTGGTCTTACTTCGATCGCCAGGATAGAAAATGCTGAAAATGGTGATGCCCGCCCGGTGACGGCTGCCGCTTCCAAGTCAGGGGAGCGCAGTAAAAGATTCTTGGGTTTTGGAATTAAGAGAATATTCATACTGGAAGAGAAGATTAAGGAGTATTTGAGTCTCTCTTTCGCCCAGCAGACAATTCGCCAACTTCGCTTCAATAATTGCCAACAGGCTATTGAATTTGCGGATGAAAGCAAGAATTTTGATGCCATTGCTGTAGTACGTACAGAAGATGTACTTGCAAAATGGAAGCTTTTTAATGTCTATCTTTTGTTTGCAAAATGGAAGCTTTGTGATGACTATCTTTTGCCTGCGGAAATCATGCTTATATCCGATGATCTAAAGCGATCTTGGAAATATCTTGTGGATGAGTGGGCAAGTGTTTCGCCCGCATTCAAGCAACTAGCTCATCAACAAGAGCCCAAGACTGGGATAACTTATCTAAGTAGTTTTTATCAAAATCATTTTGATGAGAGCTTTCGCAATCTTAGTCTCAAGGAGTTTTGCCAAATTAAAGAGCTTTCAAAAGTGGAGATGGCCAAAGATATCCGCCGGTTAATTGAGCAAGTTCTGCTTGAACAGTGGGAAAACGCATCTCGATCACCGCGCGAAAATAGCAAGATAACTGATGCTTTGTTGGTGTGGCTACAGGAGAAACTTAAGCAGATTGATGTTCGTGCTGCCAAAACTATTGTCCATCTTGATGAATTGAGGAACCAGGCTGCTGGCAACCTTAATGACTATACCTCCCTTTGGGCACTCGGCAAGACCTTCGGCAAGCAAGATAACATTTTCGAGAGACAATCAATATTGCTTCAAAGTCTATTCGTGAAATTCACTAAAATCGAGGCACTTGGAGTCGTCAAGTCTTTGCCATCTCGGGTAATCTGGGAAATAGGTGATTGCAGGATATTAATTGGTTTCCTAATCTTAAGCAAACACTATGCCACGTATCGCATCTCAAAAGATTTAGATGAAAGGCTCGCAATTGGTGGTGTAGCCGACTCCAGCTGCCACGCAATTCGATTTTACGAGCCAACTGGAGTGAAGTCGGCGATAAAAAACTTAGTTGCGAACGAGAATGTTCAGACTACCCATGCTTCAGAAATATGCTTGATGATGATCGCTAAGCTCGAAGAAAAGCTTTCTATTGCCAGGTTTTTTAAAAGACTATCCGTAGTTGATCTTGTTGATAATACAATATCTGCATCTGAAGGCAGTGCGCTAGCAGCTCATTCTAATATGATTGCCGAGTCAAATCGCAGAATCTTAGATATCTCGATATTGTCTAATCTAGCAGAGAGGCGTGGATCAGATCGCGCCGCCTTACGTTTGAAGATCCATGAGCTGGTTAATCAAGCGGGCGTTTTTCTCACCATAAATCCGCTAGAGTGTGGTAATGCTGCGCCTGGCATCTCTGTTAGCTTCCATGTTCTGGTCGCTAAGACTATTGCCCTGCTGCCCAAGGCTGCTGATAAAGAAGGATTTGTTAAGGTGCTTCAGGATGATTTCTGTGCATCGATGAGTGGAGATATTGAGTTTATAGATACTGAAAATCAACGGATTAACAGAACAATTTTAACGATCAAAAATCTCTTTCCAGTCCGAATGGTCGGCATACCGCCTCGCCTGCGGGAGATGTGCAACGAAAGGTTGAACGGGAGCCGAGAGCGCATGGAGATGGAGATCTTCACTTCATGCTCCTTAGCGAATTATGCTAGTCTTTACGCTCAAAGTGGTGCCGACCTAAGCAAGCTGGCCGGAGTTCAGAGATTTCTGGGTCTTGCCCTGGGACTTATTGTCAAGAGTCCACCAGGAGGCTTGCTGGTTTTCAATAGTAATAATTCAGATAGATTCGATAATCCACCAGTTGAATTAGGCAGTTTTATTCTTAATGCGATGGACCGTATGGATTTTGCCGCAGTAGAAGCGATTATATCGGCCAATCAAATTGCCCTTAAAACTGGCTGTATCGGGGGCTTTGTTGAGTCCAAAATTAAATCAGAAGTTGAGAAGTCAAAATCAGAGGATGGAAATGCTCCAGACAGCTTG
>CANHSW010000057.1 GCA_947463165.1 Cyanobacteriota bacterium | reverse complement strand
CTTCTGATAATTCCAGTGAATCCAGGTCGATAGGTTCCTGGTGATTCTGGAGTAGATTTGTAGATATAAGATTTGTGGAAATACGATCTGTGGGAATACGGTGCGTTTGAACGCTATCGGATTGATCTGGAGAATCTGCCGACGCAATGAAATCCAGCGAGCGGCTGAGGCTCTCCTGTGTTGATGTCATTTGTTTTTTGGCCTGGGCCTGGTGTGATCCTTCGTCGACAGGCCGGCAGACACCCGTGAATAACTGCCTTGACCTTCACAAAGGTTGAATTTTGATTGTACCACTCGGCAGCCAGCCGCTCAATGCCTCGCTTTTGGCTAGGGGGTGCTGCGCCCGTAGTCGTCGGCCAGTCGCTCAATGTCAGCTTCGCTGAGCGGCGCGCCCAGCTGAACTTCAACCAGAATCAAATCACTGGCACCGGCGCTGATCCGATGCACAGCCCGGCGGGGCACCGCCAGGCTGGTGCCAGGGCTCGCCGCTATCACTTGGCCATTGCATTCGAGCTCCCCCTGGCCAGCTACCACCAGCCAGTGCTCGTCGCGGTGATTGTGGCGCTGCAGGCTGATGCGTTGGCCGGCGTTGATGCATAGCCTTTTCACCAGGTAGCCATCAGCTGCGCCCAATACTTCAAACCAGCCCCAGGGACGGTTTTGACGGGTTTCTGGTGCCATGGGGCGTGATCAACCAAGCCCGATGTTGGGCCCTGGTGAGGCCTGTGTAGAGCAGTCGCGCATCCCAGCTGCGCCCCGGGGGCAGCAGCAGCCACACCTCGCCGTACTGGCTGCCCTGGGCCTTGTGAACCGTGAGCGCCAGGGCCGGTTCAGCGGCCCCGATCCGGGCCGGGTGCAGCAGCCTTGGTCCTGGAAACAGAAGACGCCGCTCTCCCGCCTGGGCCACCACCACGCCGATATCGCCGTTGGCCAGGCCCTGTTCAGGCAGATTGCGCCGATTGAGCACCGGCGTGCCCAAAGGCCAATCGGCCGGCGCCCTTTCCAGCTGCTCGCCCAACAGCTGGCGATGGATCGCCTCCACCCCCCAACTGCCCAGCCGCAACGGCGTCAGCAGGATGCAGCGCTCCAGCTCCGCCAACAGGGCTGTGGCGGCAGCCATTGCGCCAGCTGCAGTTTGGCCCTCCGCCAGCGGCGGGGGGCCGGAGGCGATCCCCTGCTCGCCAGCGGCGATCAATTGCTCGCTAAAGGCGGTGGCCAGGGCGGCCAGGCGCTCCTGGTGCTGGCGGAGGCGCTGGATGGCCGCGGGCGGTGGGGCATTCGCAGCGGCCTGCGACCACTGCAGGTTGTCCCCGGGTCGCAGCTGGGCCAATCGCTGTCGCAGCCCCGATAGCCCAGGCTTGCCCCAGTAGGGGTCGGCTAAATCGGGCAGCTCAAGCCTTGGATCGGAAGCAGCGGATTCGGCCGACTGGGATTCGGCTAATTGGAATTTGGATGATTCAAGAGCTTCTGGATTGGATTGGATTGCATGGAATGCATCTAGCTGGAGTACATCTGGCTGGAGTGGTTCTAGCTGGGATTTAGTTGGCTGGGATGCATTTAATTGGGATTTGGCAAGTTTATTTTGGTTTGCCTGGGTTGGCCAG
Organism: Cyanobacteriota bacterium; assembly: GCA_947463165.1. Classification (GTDB taxonomy): domain Bacteria; phylum Cyanobacteriota; class Cyanobacteriia; order PCC-6307; family Cyanobiaceae; genus UBA5018. Next base: position 8,031 of record CANHSW010000057.1, on the reverse strand, counting down.
CGTTCTGAGCCGAGGCTCTCTTGATCCCATGGGCCGTTGCTAGGCCGCAGGGCGGCTGCCACCGAGGCGATGGCGCCGCTGTTGCGATAGCTGGTGACCAGCTCCACGGCCGCGGCCCCCAGGGCCGAGCGGCGCTCGGGCTCCATCAGTTCCATCAACACCGCCCCCGGCCCCACCGGCGGCAGCTGGGCAGGATCCCCCACCAGCACCAGCCGACAGCTGGCAGGCAGCGCATCCAGCAGGGCCGCCATCAGGGGCAGGTCCACCATCGACAGCTCATCCACCACCAATAAATCCAGCTCCAGGGGCTGGCGGTGATTGCGCCCGTAGCGCTGGCCATTGCTCTCCAGCAGCCGATGCAGGGTGGAACAGGGCGCCGCCAGCAGCACTTCAGTGGCGGCAGCGCTGGCCAGCCGCTCGCAGCCGCTTTCGATCGCGTAGCGCAGCCGGGTGGCCGCCTTGCCGGTGGGGGCCGCCAGGTGCAGCTTGGCTGCGGGCTGCAGGGCCAGATGGGCCGCCAGCATCGCCACCACCGTGCTGGTTTTGCCGGTGCCGGGTCCGCCGCAAACCAGCACCAGCCGCTGGGTCAACAGGGTGGCAACGGCCCGCTGTTGGGCGCTATCAAGGCCCGCCGCCGCCGCCCGGTCACGGGCAGCCTTCACTTGAGCTGCTGATGCCAATAGGGCGGCTGATGCCAATGGGGCGGCAGATGCCAGTGGTGCCAGGGGCTCCTGGGCCCGCTCGATCAGGGCAGCGATCACCTGGTCTAGCTGCAGATGCCAGCGCCGCCAGCGCAGCCGCTGGCCAGCCAGCACCAGGGGGGCCTCCGGTCGCTCGGCCAATTGGCTGGCCCGCACCACCAGGGGTGAGCCCTCCAGGGCGGCCCGATAGGCCCTTGGCCAGAGCTGCGGCTGCAGTTCCGGCGGCGCTGGACCCTCCAGCGGCAGTTCCAGTTGCCCCCGCTCCAGGGCGGCGCAGAGGGCGGCAATCAAGTCCAACAGCAATGGATCGGTGGCTGCGCTGTCACCACATAGCCGCGGCAAGGTTTCGGCCAGGGCGGCCCCCAGGAAGCTGAATTCGGCAGCCTCGCTACCAGTGCCGTTACTGGTGCCTCCACCAGCAATCGCACTGTTCTCTCGATTGGCACTGTTCGCTTGATTGGCAATTGCATCGGTTACCCCAGAGGCCACTCCCCTGGGATCTCCACTACTGACGTTCACGCAAGGCCCTCCCGCAACAGGGAATCCAGCGCCAGCAGGCGTGCCAGCGGTGGTTGCTCCACCAGCATTCCCGGTATCGCCTCTCCCCGCGCCGCCCAGCGCTGGATGGAGGGGCTGTGCTCCGGCACGCCGCGCAGAAACACATAGGCGTAGCCGCCCAGGTGCAGCTGGGGCCGATAGCCCGGCAGGCGCCAGCGCAGGTAGCGATGCAGGGCCACCAGATATAGATGGGCCTGCAACGGGTAGTGGCAGGCGGCCATCAGCTGCGCCATCGCCGCCTGGCCGTAGTGGGCGGGTCCACAGGCCTGGGGGCCGCCGGCCGCATCCCGCTCGCCCAGCCAGTTGCTCTTCCAATCCAGCACCCACCAGCGCTCCCCCCGGCGGAACACCAGATCGATCGAGCCGGTGAGAAAGCCGCGACTGGCCAGCTCCAGCCGATCTAGATCGTCGGCATAGGCCTCTCCAAACAGACCCCCCGGATGGTGGCGAAAACAGTCCGCCAGCCCGCGGGCCCGCACCAGGGGCCAGCCAGCCCTGCCAGTGGATGTGCCAGGGGCGTTTGTAGCCGTCAAGCGGGGCTTGGGCACCGCCAGCGGCAGGTCGAAGTTCAGTTCGTTGAGCCGCTCCTCCCGGGCCAGCTCAGCCAGCCGAAATCCCCCCAGGCCCGCCCCCATGGGGGTGAGCCACAGTCGCGTCAAGCCCTCGCTGAGGGCCTCCGCCCAACCGACATCGAGAGCGGCCCGCTCCAGCTCCTGTTCAATCACGGCGCGGGCCTGGGGCTCGTTGGGGCTCTGGCTGTAGTCGAGCCGCTCCAGGATCCGGTGCAGGGCCTCGCCGGGCCCACTGCCGCGGGGAAAGTTGGCCAAGGGGCCCAGCGGATCTGCAAAGCCAGGCTCCCCATTACTGGCTGATGAGCTGGCTGATTGGCTGGCTGAATTAGTGGCTGAGTTGGTAGCTGAATTGGTGGCTGATTTGATTTCCGCACTATCGCCAAGGGCCCCCGGCTGCTCTGGGGCAAGGGGGTTGGCGGCCGGTTCATCGCCTAGCCGGCCCTCCTCAACTGCGCCCGGCTGCAGCGGACCGCCATGGGTCCAGCTGGTGTAACTGCTGCGCCCCCAGCTGCTGTCCAGTCGCTGGCGGGGCAGCGGCCCGAGTCGCAATTCCCCATCCCCCGCCGCTGGCTGCCAGCGGGCACCGGCGGCGGGTAGGTCTTCCGGGTTGATCTCTGTGATCGGCAGCTCTTCTGGGCTGCGCCGCTCGCCATCTGATTGCAACAGCCAGCTGGCCAGGGGGTTGTCCTGAAGAGCTGGATTCTGGCCAGCTCGATTCTGGCCAGCTGGATTCTGGCCAGCGCGAGCCTGGCCCTGGCGCCGCTGCTCCTGGCGCCAGCCCAGCACCAGCAGATGCTGGGCCCGGGTGGCGGCCACGTAGGCCAAGCGTTCAGCCTCCTGCCGCTGGGCGAGCCAGTTTTCCTCGGCGGCGGCGCGGCCCCGACCCCAGTGGGGCGAGCGGTGCAGGTCGAGCAGCGGAGCATCGGCAGCCGGCGGCAGCCAGCGCCGGCCCAGTTCCCGGATGGCGGCGCTGGGCCGCTCGCTGGCCCGCCACAGGTAAGGGCAGATCACCACGGGATACTCCAGCCCCTTGCTGCGATGCACCGTCACCACGGCGATGGCGGCCTCGGCGGCGGTGCTGTTGAGCTGGTGGGCTTCCGGCACCTCGGGATCCGGATCCAGCCGCCGGCGCCGCAGCCAGTCGGCAGCGGCGCCGGCCCCCTGGCCCAATTGATGCATCCGCTCCTGCACCAGCTCCGCCGCCTGCTGCAGGTCGGCCAGCAGGCGCCCCCCCAGGGACAGCCTTGCCAGGCCCTCGGTGCGCAACAACTGGCCCAGACAGGCCAACAGCCCATCGCGCGGCAGGCGGCTGGCCAGCCCCGCCAGTTGATCCCCCAGCAGATCCCAGTGGTCGGGGCCCGCCGCCGCCAGGGTTGCGGCCGTCCAGCCGAGCAGGGGTGAAACGGCCAGCAGCCGCTGGCGACCAGGGTTGCCGGGATCGGCCAGCGCATCCAGCAGACGCTGCAGAGCAGCGGCGGCTTCGCTGGCAAATACATCGCCACGGCTCACCAGTCGGCTGGGCAACTGGCGCCTCTCCAGGGCGGTGCGCAGCTCCTCCGCCTGGCGGTGCTTGGCCACCAGCAGACAGATATCGGCCGGCGTCAACGGCCGCTCCCGCCAGCCGTCAAGGTCATTGCCCTTGCGGATCCGCAGCGGCCGCTGCAGCAACCGCAGGCAGAGGCCAGCCACTTGATCCGGCAACTGCTCGTCGGATGCCAGGGGCAGCAGCTGCAGGGGCGATTCGCCTGGATCGAGTAACAGCTGGCCATGGTCGGCGCGGGCCAGCACCTCGGGCACCGCCAGCCTGGAGCCCACCAAACCCGGCGCCATCAGGGCATTGAGCGCCGCCACCAGGCCAGGGCTGGCGCGGCGATTTTCGCGCAGGCTGTAGCTGGCATCGGCACGCTGGCTGGCGCGCCGATAGGTGGCCAGTTCGCCGCCACGGAATCTGTAGATGGCCTGCTTGGGATCGCCCACCATCACCAGCAGATGCTGGGGGCCTTCCGCCTTTGGCAGCGTGAAGGCGCGCTCCAGGATGCGCCACTGAATCGGATCGGTGTCCTGAAATTCATCCACCAGGGCCACCTGGTATCGAGCGCTAACAGCCGCGATCAGATCGCCATGGCCGCTGGTTTTCGCATGACCGGTGCTTTCCGCCCGGCCGCTGTTTTTCGCCTGGCCGCTGCTTTTCTTCTGGTTGCTGACTTCTTCATGGCCGCTGCCTTCCACCTGGCTGCTGTCTTCCTGATGGCCGCTGCCTTTGGGCCCTGGATCCAGACAGGCCAATAAATCGCCAAAGCTGAGTTTGCCGCTGGAGCTACGGCGCCGCTGCAGTTCTTCGCGGCTCCAGTGCAAGCCATGGGCGAGCAACAGTTCCACCGGCCCGTCCACAATCGCCGCGATCGATTCCTGCAGGGCTCGCTGGGGCAGCGAACGCTTGCTGGCCGGCTTGGTTGAATCTGGCGGCGCTTGATTCAGGGGCCCATCAGCCAGGGGGCCCTCGGCCAGCTTGGTGAACACCGCCGGGTGGAAATAGCTCTGCAGCAGCGGTTGCCCCAGCACCAGGTCATAGCTGGCGGGGGCATCCCCCAGGCTGGCCCGCAGCCCCTCTAGCCAGGCGTTCAGCTGGGCACAGCGATCGGTTTTCGGGGCGGGGCTGTAGGGCTTGGTGTCCTTGACGCCCCAGGAGCGCAGCTCCGCTGCCAGGTCGCGGCAGGCCTGCTCCAAGCCCGCGCCGCCGGCTTCCCATTGGGCAACAAAATTGTGCCAGCGGCGATGCCAGATCGCCTGCAGCTGGGGGGCCAGGGGTTGATCGGCGAGCAGATCTGGCGGCAGGGGCTCCAGCTGCAGCGCCGGATCCGCATCCAGGCGGCGCAGCAGTCGCTGCAATAACTCCGGCGTGACGCCCTGCTGGCTCAGCCCCGCCAACATCGCCGGATCGAGGCTGAGCACCTGTCGCTGCCAGTAGTCGTGCACCACCTGGGCGGAGCGTTCACCGTCATCGCTATCCAGTTCCGGTGACGGCCCCAGCCCAGCCTCCAGGGCATGGCGTTGCAGGGTGCGATGGCAGAAGCCATGAATGGTGGTGATATCGGCGCGATCCAAACCTTCCAGGGCCAGCAACAGCCTTCCCTGTAAACGCAACCTTTGCTCTGGTTCCCCGGGCTGCAGCGCCAACCAGTCCGCCAGCACCTGGTCCGCTGGCGGGCCATTGCCCTCCACGGCGGCCAGGGCCTGCTGGAGGCGGCGGGCGATGCGGTCTCGCAGTTCGGCCGCCGCCGCATCGGTGAAGGTAACCACCAGCAACCGCTCCAAATCGAGTGGATCCAGCTCACGACTCACCAGCCGCAACACCAGGTGGGCCAAGGCGAAGGTTTTACCGGTGCCAGCGCTGGCCTCCAGCAGCTGCACGCCGGGCTGCAAAGCCAGCGAGTTGGCGTCGAAGTCGAGAGCAGATGAGGCTGCTTTCATCGCCTGCTCTCCTTGCTGTGGCGAGCCAGCAGCGGCCCGAACAGGTTGCTGGCGTGCTGCGCAAACCGCTCAGCCACCAGCTCGCGGGCCGGCAAGGAGGGGCCAAAGCAAAGCGCCATCTCGGCGGCCTGGCGTTCGGCGATGGCGCCAAATCCCCCCTCCCAGGCCTGGCAGGCCGCCTGCAGTCCCCTGCCAGCCTGCTTGGCTTCTGCACATGCCCAGGCCCAGCCGGTCTCCGGGGGCACAGGCCAACAGTGCTCTCGGTAGTGGTGGCGCCAGCGTTGCAATTGATCCAGCAGGGGGGCCGCGGCGGAGGGCTCCAGGGGCTGAATGCTCTCGAGAATGGCAAAACCCTGCTCTTGGCGGCCCACCAACAGGGCTGAACCCGGCCGCTGGCCGGCGACGCAGGCCAGCAGCAGTTCCAGCCACAGTTGCAGGCGCTGGGGGGTGCGCGGTTTGGCGGCATGAACCATTAGCAGGGCATCGCCGCGCCAGCGCAGCTCGGCCGCCAGCCCCTGCCCCTGGGCCAGTTGCCGCCGTTCCTCCCCCAGGCTGGCGAGCAGTTCGTCCAGGCTGCACCAGCGCTGGCTGAGCCGCTGGGCCTCCAACACGCCCGCCGCTTTGGGCGGCAGCAGGCCGCGCCCCCGCAACTCCCAAGGCAGGTCGGGGCATTCACCGGCCTCCAGGGCGTTGCGCAGCAATTGGGCCCGCTGGCGCTCCTCCAGGCTGAACGGCTCCAGATCTTCGATCGGCTGGCTCGACTCATGGGGGCGTAGACCCAGGCCCGCCAACCAGCAGCGCTGGGGCGCCTGCAACCAAGCCAGCAGATCGGCGTAGGCAGAGGTAGTGGTCAGGGGCTGGAGCGGCGCCTCGGCTTCGATTGACTCTGCAGTTTCGATGGACTCCGCGTATGTGAGGGGTTCCGCCGGGTCTGCCGTATCCACGAGCGGCCTTGGCGCTGAGCTGCCCTGGTTTTCCAGCAACCGGCGGGCCTCCAACAGGCGTCGATCACTGCAGATCGGCGCCCGTTCACCCTCGGGCAGGAAGTTGCGGCGCTCCAAGGGGTTGGCGGCCGGCTGGCGCAGCACCAGCTCCATAGCGCCATCGCCCAGGTCTTGTTCCAGCAGGGCCAGCCACTGCCGCACAGGGGTGCAGGGCATCAACAGATCGCCACTGCGGGGATCGCGGCTGTTCCAGGTGATCAGCAGGTGCTGGCGGGCCGAGAGCAGGCCCTCTAAAAGCACGTAGCGGTCCTGGTCGGCGGGGTCGGGATCGCCCAGTTGCCGCTGGCGCTCCATCAGGTGGAAACCGGGCCGCTGCCGCTGGCGCGGAAACACCCCGGCATCCAGGCCCATCAGCACGATCAAGCGGTGGGGGATGGCGCGCATCGGCTCCAGGCCACTGATGGTGAGGGCGCCGCTGCGATGGCCAAAGCGACCGCTATCAACCGACAACCGTTCCTGCAACACCGCCGCCACCACGGCGGCGGGCAGGCAGAGTTCACAACCCACGGCCAATTCACCCCATTCGGCCAGGGCGGCATGGATTGAGCTCAGCTCCCAGGCCCAGGTGCCACCATCGCCGAACAACTGTTCGATCAGCCCCCGCAGCAGCGGCAGCCAAGCCGCCGCCGGCCGGGGCCGCCGCAATTGAGCCAGGGCCCGCCGCAAGCCCAGCAACAGCTGCAGCCAGCGGCCCTGCTGCTCCAGATTCCCCGCCATCGCCAGCGGTGCGGTGTCGGCTGGGGCCAGGCCCGGCTGTTCCGGCAGCACCAGCCCCAGCAGCAGTCGATCGATCGCCCAACTGAGGCTGTGGCAGGGATCGCCGTCGCGATCGCCGCCATCCAACCCCCAGCGAAAGCCGGCCCGCTGCAGCAGAGCTGTGATCGCGCCAGCTTCATCGGCCTCGATACCATGGCGCGCCAGCAGCGGCGTGCAGGCCAGCAGGTTTTCGAGGCAGGAGGCGGAAAGCCTTTCTCCCGCCAGTTCCAGCAGGGCCAGCAAGCCCTTGACGACCCCCGGCTCGCTCTGCTGGCTGCGGTCGGTGAGCCGCCAGGGCAGGTTTACGCCTGTGGCTTCGCTGTCGCCAAACACCGCCGCCACAAGGGGCGCGAACAGGTCCACTTCTGGCGTCATCACCAGCACATCTCGCGGGGCGAGGCTGGGGTCGGCGGCCATCAGCTGCAGGATTTGATCCCTCACGATTTGCACCTGCCGCAGCCGACCGGGGCAGGCCAGGAACATCAGTGATTGATCGCCGGGCTGACAGCTCAGCTGCGGCCAGGATTCCGGTTCCACCAGCTGCTGTTGCAGCTGCTCCAACAGGCTGGCCGGCCGGCCGGCATGTTCGGCGGCCGTGGCTGAGCCGATGAATAGATCCCTCTCCTGCCAGGCCCCCAGCTGGGCGACGCCGGTGCCCTCCAGCAACTGCTGAAATTCAGCCCCCAGCCGGCCAAAACGGGCCTCCAGGCGGGGCACCTGCAGCAACCAGTCCTCCCCCAGGGGGGTCTGGGCCGCCTCGGCCCGGCGGCGCCATAGCTCCCGGCAGGGACTGAGCAGGTAGATCTCGACGTCGACCAGCCCCGACAGGGCCTGCAGCAGTTCCACCTGCAGCGGCGCCATGCTGCTCAGACCAAACAGCCTGATCGGGCCCTGCAGCGGCAGGGGCGCCAGATCCTCAGCCGCCGCTCCCCCCGGCGCCCCCGCTAAGCCCGCTTCCAGCCGCCGCCT
>CANHSW010000056.1 GCA_947463165.1 Cyanobacteriota bacterium | reverse complement strand
GCCGGCAACGGGCTTGACCCTTGCTCTGGCGAGCGGAATAGGCAATCTTTTCCGGTGCCTAACTATTGGAACCCAGCTTGATTGCTCTTGTAATACCTGGAAGTTTAGCTGCGCCTATTTCTCTGCATGGGACCTGGCGGATTGAGGCTCATAAGTGCAGCATTTCTGGGCGATGTCGCCGTTTGAGCAGGTGGGATTCTTAGGCTTTACTTGTGATTAAACAGCCCAGTCTCATCAGGTCTAGCCCCGATCAAGTCCAGCCTTGGTCAACCCGATCAAAAGTAAAGCCTCAATCAAGTCCAGCCCCGATCAAGCCAAGCCTCGATCAACTTGATCAAAAGTAAAGCCTCGATCAAAAGTCAAGCTTCAATCAAATCAAGTTTCGCTCAAGGCCCGGTTAAGTCGCAACCAAGGCCCAATCAGGCCCCAATCAGGCCCCAATCAGGCCCCAATCAGGCCCCAACAAAGGCCCAATCAAGGCCCAATCAAGCCGGGCATTATTCATGACTAGGCATTGTTCAAGGTCGGCTTATTACCCATGGCCAGGTATTTTGCAGCCAAGCTATTGCCCATGATTAAAAGTTATTTGTGGCCAGTAATTATTCATTCTCACATCATCGGGATGCCTCGAAAAAGCCAAGCCTCACCGATCTCATGACCCGAGAAGTGTTGCGACAAATTGCTTGCCTCTGGCTCGCGGGAGTCGAGCGGGCAAATTTCCAGATGTCCGTTATTCGCAGTCAAATCATGATTACCAGGTCAAATGCTATGAGCTCGGGTTTGGTTCGTCGTCTTGTCTCCTTCCTGGCGCTGACTGTTGTTGGCTTCGCTTTGCTGATGCCGCTACCAGCTATGGCCCTATCTGCCCTGACCCTGCCCGATATAGCCATGCCTGTTGATCACCGCCATTTCCTCATCGCCATCGCAACCATGGACAACAAAGCTGATGCCAAAGCTAAACAGGTGGAAGGTAAGCTCGAATCCGCCTATGGCGAGCTCACTGGCGATACCGGCCACCAGATCAAAGGCAAGGCGAAGCAGGTGCAAGCTTCTGCCATGAATGCCGCCGAAAACCTTAAGGAGGGCACAAAATCGGTGGCCCAAAAAATTGGTGATGCCGCCACTGGCAAGGCCAAAGATCACAGCTAAATGCTTGGGAATTCTCCCGATAAAAGACTCGAAATATCTCAACAGAAACGCCAGGTAATGGCTGCTGTGCTGCTCAGCTGGCGATGTTCCTTGTTGCATTCTCTGTCTTATGTAGCCTCCGTCTTGCTGCAATCCTCACCTTGCTGCAATCTCCACCTTGCTGCATTCTCCACCTTGCTACAGCCTCTATCTTGAATTGCCATGCTTGAGCTTATTGCGGTAGTTTTGATTGTTTTGTGGCTGCTGGGTCTGGTCACTTCCTTCACCTTGGGGGGGCTGATTCATCTTCTCTTGGTTGTCGCGGTTATCGCCATCCTCCTGAGGCTGATCAGTGGCCGTCGCATCTAGCTTGTCGCATCTATTTATGGGCCTCGTTTTAGTTGGGGCGGGGATCCCTCCCCCCTGTTCATGCCAATGCAGCCAGGAGAGCTTTTGAATCAAGCAGATTGCCTTGGTTTCTATTCCCGCTTCCCCCACCCCGCTGGTGCTGGTGCACGGCATGCTCGACAGCTCTCGGGTGTTCGACCGGCTGCTCACCTATTTGGGCGAGCTGCAGCGCCCCATGCTGCTGCCCGACCTGCCGCTGCGGTTTGGCATGACGCCCATCACCGAATCCGCCGCCCTGCTGGCAGCCCGGATCGAAGCGGCTTTTGGTGCCGAGCAGCCCATCGATCTGTTTGGTTTCTCGATGGGTGGGGTGATCGCCCGCACCTGGATCCAGATGTTGGGGGGCCACCGGCGCACCCGGCGGTTCATCAGTGTGGCGAGCCCGCACCATGGCACCCTCACGGCCCAGCCCTGGCCGAGCCGGCCGATGGCCGGCATCGCCGACCTGAAGCAGGGCAGTGCCCTGTTGCGGCAACTGAATGGCGACCTCTCCAGCCTGGAGTCGATCGAGTGCTGCAGCTTTTATTCCGGCCTCGATCTGGTAGTTGTTCCCGGCTGGCGTGCCGTACTGCCGGTGGGGGCACAAAAGATGTTGCCGGTATGGACCCATCCGCAACTGCTGAACGATCGCCTTTCGCTTCAACTACTGGCCGAAGAATTGAAGCGGCCTTAAACCGCAACCTCAACCCCAATCTTCCTAATTCCAATCTTAATCTTAATATTAATCTTATTCTTAATTCCAATCTCAATCCCAATCCCAATCTTCTAAATCCCAACCTCCACCTCCACGGCAATCTCAGCTTGAAGCCATACCCCTGGTGAGCATGCCCATGGTGAACCTTGGCCTGGTCAACATTTCCCTGCTGGTGCGTTGGGGTTTGGGCTGGGCCCTCTGCCTGCCGATGCCAGCGCTGCCGGCCGGGGAGCCCCAGGGCCAAGCCTCGGTGGCGGTGTTGATTCCGGCCCGCAATGAGGAGGCAACCCTGCCCCACCTGTTGCAGGGCTTGGCGCGCCAGAGTTTTCGGCCCCAGGAGGTGATCGTGATCGACGACCACTCCACCGATCGCACCGCCGCGGTCGCCAGCCAGGCCTATCCCCGGCTCCAGGTGAAGCTGGTGCAGCCGCCGCCGCTGCCGGCTGGCTGGTGTGGCAAAACCTGGGCACTCCACCAGGGCGTTGCGGCCTCCAGCGCCGAGCTGCTGGTGTTTCTCGATGCCGATACGGAACCGGCGCCGGATTTTCTGGCCTCCCTGCTGGCCTGCCATCAGCGGCTGGGGGGCCTGGTGTCGGTGCAGCCCTATCACCGCACCGAAAGGGCCTATGAACGGCTTTCGGTGTTGTTCAACCTGGTGGGGCTGATGGCGGTGACGCTCGGCCCGGGCGGTGGCGTGGCCTTTGGCCCGGCGATGGTCACCAGCCGCGCCGACTACGACCGCATCGGCGGCCATGAGGCGGTGGCCGGCAAGGTGGTGGAGGACTGGTTCCTCGCCCATCACTACGAGCGAGCCGGCCTGCCGGTGAGCGCCTACATCGGCCATGGGCGGCTGGCCTATCGGATGTATCCCGGTGGCCTGGGGGACATGGTGGTGGGCTTCGCCAAAAACTTCGCCACCGCCGCCGCCGAGGTGCGCTGGCTGCGCATGGTGGCGGTGCTGCTCTGGCTGTCGGGCCTGTTCTGGGCCGCCTGGTGTCTGCCGGCCGCGCTGCTGGGCTGGCCAATGCTGGGGGATCGCAGTTTGCCGGCCAATTTGCTGCTCTACGGAGCTTTTGCGCTGCAACTGCTGCTGATTAGCTGGCGGTTGGGCAGCTTCGGTTGGATCAATTTGATCTTTCCGGTGCCGGTGCTGTTCTTTCTCGGCGTATTCCTGCTGGCAATCGTCAACTTGAAGCGGGGCTCGGTGCAGTGGAAGGGGCGCAGCGTGTCGACCAGCCCATGAACATCGCTCACCTGCTCACCAGTGCCCCCCTGCTGTCCAGCGCCCCCCTGTTGTCCAGCGCAATTGGCTGGTGGGTCTGGTGCCTGCTGGTGGGTGGTCTTGCCAATCAGTTGCCCCTCTCCCTGTTGGCCAAGGATTCATGGCTCACCCGCCCGCGCCCCTGGGGTGAACGCACCGAGGCCTACGAACTGGGCCTGGGGATTCGCCGCTGGAAGCCCTGGTTGCCGGATGCCGGTGGAGTATTGCCCGGCGGTGTGGCCAAGACCGCCCTGGCCCGCAGGGATCGGTCCTGCCTGGAGCGGCTGGTGGCGGAAACCCGCCGGGCTGAGTTGGTGCATCTGGCCCTCTGGCCCTTCTGGCTGGTGACAGCCCTGTGGCTGCCGCCCCGGGGGGTGCTGATCAATTTGGTGTTTGCCACCCTGTTCAACCTGCCCTGTCTCTGGGTGCAGCGCTACAACCGCCTGCGCCTGCGCCAGATCCTGGGCGAGCAGCAGCCCGGGGCCCGCCATCGCCCTCAGCCTCAAGGGCCCAGCACCAGCGCCTCCAGCTGAATGGCTACGGCCAGCCCCTCGTCTTCCGCGTGGCGGGCCACCACCAGCCGGTGTAGGCCGGGCTCCAGCAGGAAGGCATCGGAGTTTTCATCGAAGTAGGCCAGGCGGCGCAGCGGAATCGCCAGGCTCGGCCGCGCCGCCTGGCCCGGCTCCAGCTCCAGCCGCTGGAAGCCCACCAACAGCCGCGCCGGCCGCTCCACCAGCTGCCCGGGCGGCTCCAGATACACCTGCACCACCTCGGCGGCCGCCATCGCCCCTGTGTTGGCAACCGTGATCGTCACCAGCAGCGTTCCCTGTTCGGTCAGCAATTCGGCCTGCAGATCCCCATGGCTGAAGTTGCTGTAGGAGAGGCCGAAGCCGAAGGGGAAGGCGGCGACATGGCCCTGGCGGCGCAGCAGCCGGTAGCCGTGCCACAGGTCGTAGATCACCCGTTCAGCCCGCGGCTCAAAGGTGGGTAGATGGCTGGCGCTGGTGGGCACCGCAAAGGGCATCCGGCCCGAGGGCGACAGCTTGCCCAGCAGTACATCGGCCAGGGCCTCACCGCCCTGCTGGCCCGGATACCAGAGCAGCAGGATGGCCTTCACCTGGTGCCGCCAGTTTTCGCAGAGGATTGCGCCGCCGCCCATCAGCACCACCACGGTGCGGGGGTTGGCCGCCGCCACCGCCAGGATCAGGGCCTGTTCTGCGGGCGGTAACTCCAGTTCGGTGCGGTCGCCGGCGGCGAAGTCGCCCCCCGTGCGGGCGGAGGCAAACCGGGTGATGGAGGCCACCAGCTCGGCCACCGGCCGCCAGAAGGGCCGCAGCCGCTGGCTGCCCAGCCAGCGTTGCAGGGGATCTGGAGCGGGCATCTCCCGCAGCACCGGCGCCAGATCGCCTGGGTGAATGTGCTCCCCTTCGCTTTGCCAGTCGAGGCCCACCAACACCAGGGCGGCATCGCAGCTGGCGGCCAGCTGGGCGGCCGCTGCAGGATCCTTGCCATCGCCGTGGCGCACCAGCAGCTGGGGAGCTGCTGCCCTCAAGCCGGCCAGGGGGGTGACCACCTCCTCCATTGCCGGGCGGGTGTCGGAGGAGCCCCGATCCCCCAGGTTGGCCGTGGCCGCCAGTCGCCCGATCACCGCCAGCGAGGTCAGATCGCGCAGGGGCAGCAGCGCCCCGGCATTTTTGAGCAGCACGATCGACTTGCTGGCCGCCTCCCGGGCCAGGGCCCGGTGTTCGGCGCAGCCCCGCAATGTGGGCGGATAGTCGCCGCTGGGTAGCGCCAGCTGGGCGCGCAGCAGCCGCAATACGGCGTCGTCGATGCGCTCCATCGCCAGGGATCCAGCGGCCAGGGCGGCGCCGAGGCTGCCTTCAAAAATCATCCGAAAGGGCATCTCCAGGTCGAGCCCGGCCTGCAGGGCCGCCACGCCATCGCGCAACCCGAAGATGAAATCGCTCACCACAAACCCCTGAAACCCCCAGCGGTTTTTGAGGATGGATGTGAGCAGTTCCGGGTGCTGGGCGCACCAGAGGCCATTCACCCGGTTGTAGGCGGTCATCACCGAACCGGCGCCGGCGGCCAGGCAGTCGCGGAAGTGGGGCAGGTAGAGCTCATGCAGCACCCGGCGGCTCACCTGGATGTCCACCAGGAAGCGGGAGCTGTCTATTGAGTTGAGGGCGAAATGCTTGACGCAGGCGATGCTGTGGCGCTGCAGGCCGCGGCAGCAGGCGCCGCCCATCGCCCCGAGCAGCACCGGATCTTCCCCGTAGGTCTCCTGGGCCCGGCCCCAGCCCGGGTGGCGCAGCAGGTTCACGCAGACGGCCGCCACCCAGTTGGCGCCATGGGAACGGGCCTCCCGGGCGATGGCTTCGCCGATGCGCTCCTCCAGGTTGATGTCCCAGCTGGCGCCCCGGGCGATCGGCACCGGAAAGGTGGTGGCCCCCCCCGTGAGCACCACCCCCCGGGGACCATCCACAAATTGCAGCCCCGCCAGGCCCTGGCCTGGCAGCAGGCCGGCGGGCCAGGGATGGCGGTGGGAGGCGTCGGCAAAGGCGATGTCCCCCATCCCGGCCCAGAAGTCGGTGGCGCCGGAAAGCTGCGCCAGCTTCTCGGCCGGGCTGAGGCAAGCCAGCAACTGGCGGGCCCGCGCCTCGTTTGAGCTGCTGGTGGAATCGTGAGACATGGCGGCTCAAGAACGGCAGCGGATTGGGTGGCTAATTGGGTAGCTGGCTGGGCGGCTGACTGGTCAACTGAATGCTCAACTGACTGGGCAGCTCACTGGGCAGTTGGCGCCCAAGGCCCATTCCCCTTGCTACGCGGAAAAGTTGTCTCTGGAGTAATTCGGGCCTAGATGGCGGAGCTGCGGGGCCAGGGGCTGCGGATTGGCGGCGGTTAGCTGCTGGTTGCCTCCCTCAAGGGCTTGCATGCATCGGCAAAGGTCTGCAGCTGGTTAAGAACCTGCTAGGTGGTGTCTGGCTTGGGAGTGATCTGTTGGGGGCGGGGCGCTTGCTGCCTATCGGCAGTTCAGCACAGGCGTTTGCGGGGTAATTAAAGAGTGTGACGCGAGCTACGCCAGGCCGCAGGCGGAGTCTTTAAGCTAATTCCGCTATCTCAGCCGGGAAACCGTTTTAATTTGCATGTTTGCCTTCACCCGCCGTCGCCTGCTAGCTGGAGTAGCAGGGCTTGCCTTGGCAGGCCTGCTGCCGATTACTGCGACCAATGCCGCCGCCGCCGCCACAAGCATCCAGCTGGTGAGTCCAGCCGATGCGGCTGCTGGGGCCAAATCCGGTAAGTGGAAGGTGCTTGATGTGAGACCAGTGCCGCCTCTGGATTACATCGGCGGCCACCTCCCTAATGCAGTGCACATTTCGGAGCAGGCCTTCCGCGGACCCAATGGCAAACTGCCTTTCCAGATCTGGCCAGCCGGGGACCTGGCCAATCTGCTCAGCAAAGCCGGCATTTCCAACCGAGACCAGGTGTTGGTCTACTCCGATGGCAACAATGTGCTGGGAGCCTCGCTGGTGGCCTACATCCTCGAGAAGAGCGGCGTTCCCAAGGTTGGCATCATCGACGGCGGCTTTAGTGCTTACAAGGCTTCTGGCGCTGAAGTAACCAAGGTGTTCCCCAGCTATAAGCCCGGTAATTTCAAGCCCACCAGTATCCCCGGTCTGGCTATCACCCTCCAGGAGCTGCTACCCCTGGTGGGCAAGCCGAATGTGGTGATTGTCGATCCACGGCCAAAAGCATTGTTTGAGGGAACAGATCAGTTGTTCATCCGCCACGGTCACATCCCAGGGGCCATCAATATCACCTGGCAATCGGTAACCGAGGCCAATAATGCCGATGAAGCTCTTAAAAACCCCCACAAAATCAAGTCGGTAGCAGATTTGCGCAAGCTGTTTGAAAGCCGTGGTGTCACCCCTGACAAGACGGTGATCATCTCCTGCAGTACTGGTCGGGAAGCCAGCCTCCAGTATGTCTTGCTGAAGCACGTGCTGGGCTATCCAAACGTGCGGATATATGAAGGCTCCTGGACCGAGTACAGCGCCACCAGCAATCCAGCCCAGACTGGACCTGATTCCTCCCCCATCAAGAACTGAGCAACCATGCGAACCGGCGGATTGGCAGCCCTGCTGCTGCTCACCTGGCTGGTGGGGGCTAATGCAGCCCTGACCAGCCAGGTGCTGGCCTGTGACGGCGGCGAGTCGGCTCCCCAGGCCAAACCCAAGGCCAAGGAGAAGGCAAAAACGTGAGTTTCCAGAAACTCGCCTGGATCGTTGGCGCTCTGGCCGCCGGCCTGGCCTGGGGCAACGGTCATATCAGCTCAGGCCTGGTTTGGTTGCTGGGCTGCAGCATCGGCTGGTTGCTGGTGCACTTTCGCTTTGGGTTTAGCGGCTCTTTTCAGCGGCTGATCACCCAGCGGGATGCCGAGGCCTTTTATCCAATTGCGGCTCTGTTGTTTGCCTTGATCCTGGGAACTGCGTTACTGCTAAGCCTGCAGGCTCCCCTAGGCCTCACCCTGCAACTCTCGCGGGCTCCACTGCGGTGGTCGCTGCTGCTTGGAGCCTTCTTGTTTGGCATCGGCATGCAGTTGGCCGGTCGTTGCGGCAGCGGCACCCTGGCTTCCGCCGGGCAAGCCGGCAGCGGCTTTCCGCTTACCTTGGCCGGTTTGGTGTTGGGGGTGTTCGCCGGCAGCCTGCATCGACCAGGGCTGGAACAACTCACCCCTCCTGGATTGCCGGCAGTTGTGCTGCTCGACAGCCTGCCGCTCTGGGCTGCGGTGGTGTTGCAGTTGGCCCTGCTGCTGCTGTGGTTGCTAGCCCTCAATTGCTTCTGCGGCTGGAGCATTGCCGGCCAGGGGGCCTGGCAAAAACAGCTGCCTGCGGTGCTCTGGCTTGCTGCGGCCATGCTGCTTTTGCTGCTGGCTAGCGGCGAACCCTGGAAGGTGCTCTGGGGTTTGGGATTGACAGGCGCCCATGCCGCCCGTGGCTTGGGTTGGGATCCTGCCAGCAGTGTTTTTTGGGGTGCACCTGCACGCTCAGCCCTGCTCACCAGCCCGCTCAGCTGGCTGCGGAATGGAGCCGTGATCGTGGATTTGGCGGTGATTTATGGAGCGCTGGCCGCCGGAGCCTGGCGCTCTGGTGACATTGCTCTGTCTCCCTTGCGGCGAGCCCAGCAGCTGCATTTTCTGGGCGGTGGCCTATTGATGGGCTACGGAGGATTTTTCTCCTATGGCTGCAACATCAGTAGCTTCGTTGGCGGCGTGATGAGCTTTAGCCTGCACGGCTGGCTCTGGCTCCTGGGGGCCCTGGCTGGATCCTGGTTCTGGTTGACGCTGCGCCGAAAGCTCAGCCTTGACCCCTAGACCAACTGGGCCCCTTATCTGTTCAGCCCCGCAGGTGGCGCGCCAAGCTGGCTGGCGAGAACAGGAAGCCTTCCGCTTGGGCGATGGCAGCCACGGCGGTGGCATCGCTGGCTTCATCCACCTGGAGCTTGAGGGTGGGATTGGCCTCCACCTTGGCCAGAAAGGCAGTGAGCTGTGCTTTTGACAAAGTGTTTTTTTATAATTTCCTATTTAAGTCTAGGGCCAATTTTCTCGATCTGTTGGGCGCCGGGTTTTGTTGGCGGTTTGATTTTGTGGCCGCTGGTGGGCCTGGTTTTGCGGAGGTGTCGGTGGTGGGATGGGCGATAAGTTGAACCTTGAGCCCAGGGATTTTGGGCGTAATTGGCTGGCTGACGGTTCTGCAAAGCTCAATCTGGCTTCCCCGGTAAGCTGCGGCCCCAGCTTCATTCCAGTTCCAGCCTCAGCAGCCCTGTTGGATCCCAGGCGCCAGCAGGGCGAAGGCGCGGCCCCCCTGGCCCCGTGGGGTTTCTAGGATACTGCCCTCGCACACCCCCTCCAGCTCCAGGCGGCTGGCATCGCTGGGATCGGCCACCGCCCTGGCTGCGGCCTGGCTCGCTGAACAGCAAAATGCCCAGGCGCAGCAGGCTGCAGGGAGTAACAGTGGCCACCGACAAACTCTTCTATTGGATCTTCCAAGATCGACCCGATCGCATCCTGCAATTGCTGGACGATTTGCCGGCCACAGCGGGGGGCTACAGCTTTTCCGCCCCCGTGCTCAAAGAGCGGGAATATCG
>CANHSW010000055.1 GCA_947463165.1 Cyanobacteriota bacterium | reverse complement strand
GGGCCATCAGTAGCCCCAGGGCGGCGGCGCTGCCACTGGTGGGCTGGGGGCTGCCCGCCAGGGCTGGGTCCAAAAGGGTGACCCGATGGCCCTGGCGGCTGAGCAGCCAGGCGGTCGCCAGGCCCACAATCCCGGCGCCCACCACCACCACGCCCTGGGGGCGGGTGGTGGCCAGCGGCATCAAGCCTGCTTGAGGTCTAGCTGCACCTGGGCCGGCAGGATCTGGGCATAGCGGCCAAAACCGCTGGCCACGCCGATATAGGCCTTGCGCAGCTTGTCGCCGTCCTGGAGGCGGGCGGCCTCATCGAGCTGGGCCAGAGCGGTCTTCAGCTGATCGGCCAACTGGAGGGCCTCCGGGCGATCAGCAGGCAGCAGCAGCTTGTTTATGTAAAGCATCTGGCGACCCACCTCATGCATCGGGCCGTGGATCAGGTTGCGGGTGAACACCCAGTTGCGCTCGTTGACCAGCTGGGCCAGCTCGGGCAGCCGATCCCGGGCGGCCAGGAAGCCCTCGGCCTGGCGCTCGATGGCGGCCACGGCCTCGGAGCTGAGGCTGGGGGGCAGGCTGCCCTTGCCACCATCACAGGCGGCCAGGCCAAAACAGAGCACCACCGCCAGGCACAAACCCGCCAACCTCTGCAGTTGTCGGGCCAGGGCGGCGGGTACAACGGAGCTCAGTGCGGACAGCATGGGGATAGGGGATAGGGGAGAGGGGATTCAGGAGAGCCCCCATCAGCGCGGCGACTTTACCCGCGCTGATGGGGGCAGATGCCCTGCTACTGCAAGTTTCGCCAACTCGGTTACGGCAGGTTGTTGCTGCAGCCTGTTTCCGTTGATCAGTGGCGGCAAGCGGTTTCATCCATCAGTTGCAGCAAGCAGTTGCTGCAGCCATTTGCAGCAAGCAGTGGCGGCAGGGCAGGTTCAGCAGGCTGCATCCCCAATCGGGCTGGCGCCATTCTCTGCCTATCCGCCGCAGCTGCCGATCCCGCGCGAGATGATCGGGCAAGCTGCTGCGTTGGCCCCTCACCGCCGGTTGCCATGGGATCCGCCACCGCCATCCTGCAGGTGATCTGCCCCGATCGCCCGGCCCTGGTTAGCGAGCTCTCCGGCTGGGTGGCCGCCAACGGCGGCAACATCTGCCACGCCGATCACCACACCGATGCCAGAGCCGGCCTGTTTCTGAGCCGGATTGAGTGGCAGCTGGAGGGCTTTGGCCTGCCCCGGGAGGCGATCGGGGCGGCGGTGAAGGCCCTGGCCGGCCGGCTGGGGGGCCAGGGCCAGGTGCACTTTTCCGACCAGCCCACCCGGGTGGCCCTGTTCGTGAGCAAGCAGGACCACTGCCTGGTGGACCTGCTCTGGCGCACCAGGGCCGGCGAACTGCCGATGCAGGTGCCGCTGGTGATCGCCAACCACCCGGATCTAGAACCGCTGGCGAGCGACTTCGGCGCCCGGTTCGTGCACCTGCCGATCACCGCCGCCACCAAGGCGGAGGTGGAACAGAAACAATTGCAGCTGTTGGCCGAACACCAGATCGAACTGGTGGTGCTGGCCAAGTACATGCAGGTGCTCAGTGCCGAGTTCCTCGACCACTGTTCCAAGGCAACTAATCAGGGGCTGGAGGTGATCAATATCCACCACTCCTTCCTGCCGGCCTTCAAGGGGGCCCAGCCCTACCACCAGGCCTGGGAGCGCGGCGTCAAGCTGATCGGCGCCACCGCCCACTACGTAACTGAAGATCTCGACGGCGGTCCGATCATCGAACAAACCACGGTGCACGTGAGCCACCGCGACGAGGTGGCCGACCTGATCCGCAAGGGCCGCGACTGCGAGCGGCTCGCCCTGGCCAGGGCCCTGCGTCTGCACCTGCGCCGCCAGGTGATGATGTACCAGGGCCGCACTGCCGTTTTCGAGTGATGCCTATGGGCTCGCCCGCCGCCCTGAACACCGCCCTGAGCACCGCCTTCGGGGGGCGCCTGGCAGCCCTCGATCGCCAACTACAGCGGGATCGCCCCCCTGGCGCCAATCCCGCCGGCTGGCGCTGTTTCCAGCTGGGGCTATTGCTACTGCCCAGCAGTGCCCTGCTGGCCGCCCTGCTGCTGCTGGTGGCCCTGATCCAGGGCAGCCGCGGCCGCCCCGCCGCCTGGCGCGATCCCGTCAACGCTCTGCTGCTGGCCACCGCCCTGTTGATGCTGCTGGGTTGCATCGGGGCCAGCAGTGGCTGGCTGGCCTGGCTGGGGCTGGCCAATTGGCTGCCATTTTTCTGGGCCTTCTGGGGCTTTCAGGCCTATCTGGCCTCGGCGGCGGCCCGGCGCCGGGCCGGGCAATGGTTGCTGGCCGGCACCGTGCCAGTACTGGTAACGGGCTTTGGCCAGCTGCTGGGGCAGTGGAGCGGCCCCTGGCAGATCCTGGGCGGCCTGGTGATCTGGCACATCAAGGCGGGCGGCAACCCCCCCGATCGCCTGGCCGGCCTGTTCGACTACGCCAACATCGCCGGCGCCTGGCTGGCCCTGGCCTGGCCCTTTGCCCTGGCGGCCCTGTTACAGCGGGGCCAGCGCCCATGGCGCCGCCTCACGGCCCTGGCCATGGCCGCCGCCATGGCAGCCGCCATCTTTCTCACCGATTCGCGCAATGCCTGGGGCGGCCTGCTGCTGGCGGTGCCCCTGGTGGCGGGGCCCCTGAGCTGGCGCTGGCTGCTGCCCCTGCTGCTGCTCAGCCTGGTGCCGGTGGCCCTGGCCAGCCTGCCCGGCATTCCCGCCGCCCTGCAA
The DNA here is from genome assembly GCA_947463165.1 of Cyanobacteriota bacterium. Lineage (GTDB taxonomy): Bacteria > Cyanobacteriota > Cyanobacteriia > PCC-6307 > Cyanobiaceae > UBA5018. The sequence continues at coordinate 6,875 of CANHSW010000055.1, read as the reverse complement.
CAGCCCGCCCGCGCCCTGGTGCCCCAATCGATTTGGGGCCGCCTCAACGACGCCAACTCCCATGGCCAGAGGCCGCTGGCGATCACCCGCTTGAGCCAGTGGCAGGTGGCGGTGGGCCTGGTGGCCGAGCGGCCCTGGTTGGGCTGGGGGGCGGCGGCCTTCAGCGTGATCTATCCACTGCGCACCGGCTTCTGGCATGGCCACACCCACAACCTGCCCCTGGATCTAGCCGTTAGTCACGGTTTACCGGTGGCGCTGCTGCTGGTGGGCCTGGTGCTGGGGCTGCTGATCCGGGCGGCGTGGCTGGGCATGGCCAGCGGCACCCTCTGGGATCGGGCCTGGTGGGCGGCAGCCCTGGTGCTCACGAGCCTCCATGCCACCGACATGCCCTTCTATGACAGCCGCATCAACCTGGCCGGCTGGGTGCTGCTGGCGGGCCTGCGCTGCTACGGCACCAATTGCTCCCTGGCAACTGGCTCCCATGTGATTGGCTCCCAGGCAAATGGCACCGGTGCGAACTCAGCCAGTTCCCCCGGGGAGGCCCGGATTTAGATCAAGCACCGCTCGCCTGTGAATCAACCGCAAAGCCCAGCTCCATGGCCTCGAAGGCCTGTTGATGGTGCTTGGCCAGGGTGGCCTTGGGCAGCGGCCCCTCCAGGTGATCCCAGGGCAATACCCGGCCCAGGTCCCAGGTGGAGTGGATCACCTCCTGCCAGGGGGGCAGCTCCCCAGCTGGCAGGGAGCGGTAGGCCGCCTTCCAGCCCCCCAGGCTGTCGTGGCGGCCCCGCACCGCGGCGATCACCGGCGCCAGGCGCCGGTCGCTGCGGGAGAGCAGGGCCTGAATCACGCTCCAGCCATAGCTCTCCGGTCGCAGCTCGATGCCCCGGGGCTTGAGGCGCTTGGCCAGCAGCTTCAGCCGCGCTTCCGCCTGGGGCCGCACCCCCTGCCACTGGAACGGCGTCTGGGCCTTGGGCACAAAGGTGCTCACCCCAAAGGAGAGGCGCAGGCCCGGGGTGGCCCGCTTCAACTCCAGCAGCAACTGGGCGGTGGCCTCGATGTCTGCCTCCTCCTCGCAGGGCAGGCCCGCCATGCCATAGAGCTTCAGGCCCGCCAGACCTCCCTGCTTGGCATGCCTTGCGGCCGCGAAGATCTCCTCGGCGGCCAGCTTCTTGTTCACCAGGGCCCGCAGGCGATCGCTGCCGCTCTCGATGGCGATGGTGAGCGACTTGCTGCCCCGCTTGGCCAGGATTCGGCCCAGCTCTGGGGTGACGGTGGCGGCCCGCACCGAGCTGACGCTGAGGCGGATGCCCTCGAAGCGCTCGCCATCCAGCCACTGGAGCAGGTCGGCGAACTGGGGATGCTGGGTGACCGAGGCCCCCAACAGGCCCAGGCGCCTGGTGACGGCCAATCCCTTCTCCACCGCCGGGATCAGGCCCTCATCGAGGGAGGGGGTGCGAAAGGGCAGGGTGAGGTAGCTGGCCAGGCAGAAGCGACACAGCTCCGGACAGCTGCGCACCACCTCCACCATGTGGATGTCGGGCCAGGCGGCCTCCGGGGTGATCACCGCCGAATGGCTGAGGGTGTTGCCGCGCCAGGTTTGCTTGGCCACGCTGGCCGGGATGCCGGCCTCGATCGGCTCCACCGCCAACAACTGGCCGTCGCTGTCGTAGCGGGGGGCATAGAGCGAGGGCACGTAAACCCCCGGCACCTGGGCCAGGGCCCGCAACCGCTGGGCCCGCGGCGCCTGGCGCAGCAGCTGCAAAGCCTCCACCAGGGCCGGCAGCAGCAGTTCGCCATCGCCCAGCAACACCACATCAAAGAAGGGGGCCAGGGGCTCGGGATTGGCGGTGAGCACCGGTCCGCCGCCAAACACGATCGGATCGTCATCGCCGCGCTCGTGGCTCCAGATCGGGATGCGCTGCCGCTCCAGCAGATCGAGCAGCACCGGCCCATCCAGTTCCCAGCTCAGCGACAGGCCAAACAAATCCAGCTGCCGATGGGGGGGGTCCCCCTGGTCGGTGAACAGCCGCCGCACATCCAGATCCGAGCGCTGGGCCAGGGTGGCCCAGACCACCTGGTAGCCCAGGCTGGTGATGCCCACCGAATAAGTGCTTGGGAAGGCCAGCACCACCCGCAGCGCCCCGGCCTGGGCCACGGCGGGTTCAAACAGCAGGGTTTCCTGATTCAGGGCGAGATCCGGGGCGTCCCCCATCCTGACGAGCCGCCCAGCCAAAGCCAGGCTCCAAAACCCAAGCCCAAAAATTCATGTCCAAAAATCCAAGCCCTGGTGCCAGGCCGCAAAGCCCAGGCCCCAGGGCGGCAAGGGGCTTACTTGCTCTCGGTGAATTCAGCGTCGATCACGTCGTCGCCAGCCGAGGAGGCAGCACCAGCACCTCCGGCTCCACTGCCAGCGCCACCGGCGGCACCATTGCCGGTGGCTTCAGCACCCGCAGCCTGTTGGTACACGGAGGCACCGGCGGCGTAGAGGGCTTTTTGTAGCTCTTCCAGCTCGGTCTTGATCGTGGCGAAGTCTTCCTTCTCCACGGCCTCCTTGAGGGTCTTGGCGTGGGCTTCCACCTTCGACTTGTCCTCGGCGCTCACCTTGTCGCCCAACTCACCCAGCTGCTTTTCAGACTGGTAAACAAGCGTTTCGGCCTGATTTTTGAGGTCGATGCGCTCGCGCTTTTCCTTATCGGCGGTGGCATTGGCCTCCGCATCCTTGACCATCTTGTCCACCTCGTTATCACTGAGGGTGGAGGCGCCGGTGATCGAGATGCTCTGCTCCTTGCCGCTGCCCTTGTCCTTGGCCGTAACGCTGAGGATGCCGTTGGCGTCGATGTCGAAGGTCACCTCGATCTGGGGTACGCCCCGGGGGGAGGGGGGGATGCCATCGAGGCGGAAGGTGCCGAGCGACTTGTTATCGCTGGCCATCTCCCGTTCGCCCTGCAATACATGGATTTCCACGTTGGTTTGGCCATCGACAGCGGTGGAATAAACCTCCGACTTTTTGGTGGGGATGGTGGTGTTGCGGCTGATCATCTTGGTCATCACGCCACCCAGGGTCTCCACCCCCAAAGAGAGGGGGGTGACATCCAGCAGCAGGATGTCCTTCACCTCACCGGCGAGCACACCGCCCTGGATGGCGGCGCCCACGGCCACCACCTCGTCGGGGTTCACGGTTTGATTGGGTTCCTTGTTGGTGACCCGCTTCACCAGCTCCAGCACGGCGGGAATGCGGGTGGAGCCGCCCACCATCACCACCTCATCCAGCTCGCTGGAACTGAGCTTGGCGTCCTTGAGGGCCTGCTCCACCGGCACCCGACAGCGGTCGATGAGTTTGGAGGCCAGCTCTTCAAACTTGGCGCGGGTGAGGGTGAGGTCCAGGTGCTTGGGCCCCTCGGGGGTGGCGGTGATGAACGGCAGGTTCACCTCGCTCTGGGTGGCGCTGGAGAGCTCGATCTTGGCCTTCTCGGCCGCCTCGGTGAGACGCTGCAGGGCCTGTTTGTCTTGGCGCAGGTCGATGCCCTCGTTGGCCTTGAACGAACCCGCCAGGTAATCGACGATCACCTTGTCGAAATCGTCGCCGCCGAGATGGGTGTCGCCGGAGGTGGAGAGCACCTCGAACACCCCATCGCCCACCTCCAGCACCGACACGTCAAAGGTGCCGCCACCGAGGTCGAACACAAGGATGCGCTCGTTGCTCTTGCGATCGAGGCCATAGGCCAGAGCCGCAGCTGTGGGCTCGTTGATGATGCGCAGCACCTCCAAGCCGGCGATCTTGCCGGCGTCCTTGGTGGCCTGGCGCTGGGAGTCGTTGAAGTAGGCCGGAACGGTGATCACGGCCTGGGTAACGGTTTCACCCAGGTACTTGCCGGCGTCTTCAGCCAGCTTGCGCAGCACCTCGGCGGAAATTTCCTCCGGGGCGAATTGCTTGCTGAGTACCGGGCACTTCACCTTGACATTGGCGCCGGCCTTCTCAACGCCATAGCTAACTTCCTTGGATTCTTCATTCACCTCATCAACGCGACGGCCGATGAAACGCTTCACCGAATAAAAGGTGTTTTCTGGGTTCATCACCGCCTGGCGCTTGGCGATCTGACCTACCAATTTGTCCTGGTTCTTGGTGTAGGCCACCACGGAAGGGGTGGTGCGGAAGCCCTCGGCGTTGGCGATCACCGTGGGCTTGCCGCCCTCCATCACCGAGACGCAGCTGTTCGTGGTGCCGAGGTCAATGCCGACGACCTTACCCATGGAATTCCACCTCGCTAACGGTGTAGTTGATGGATGCATCCTCTGCAGTGGAGCCGGTCTCCGGCGAGGGGTGGTTCCCGAACAGGCCGCCAAACAGCAGTGGGCCAGGCCCCTACGGTGCGCCCCAAACCCGCCGCTCTCCGATGACAGCGCCCCTGGCCAGCGCCGCTGGCAGCATCTCCGGCCGCACGGTCCTGGTGGGGGTGCTGGGGGACCCGGTGCGCCATTCGCTGTCGCCGGCGATGCACAACGCCGCCCTGCGGCAACTGGGGCTCGACTGGGTGTACCTGGCCCTGCCCACCCCGGCCGCCTCCCTGGCCACGGTGCTGAACGCTCTGGAGGCGCTGGGCTGCCGCGGTCTGAACGTCACCATCCCCCACAAGCAGGCGGTGGCGGCCCTCTGCCGCGAGCTCAGCCCCCTGGCCCAAAGGCTGGGGGCGGTGAACACGCTGGTGCCCCACCCGGGCGGGGGCTGGTTCGGCACCAACACGGACGTGGAGGGCTTCCTGGCACCCCTGCGGGCCTCGGCAAAACCTGGACCAGCGGGGGCCAGCTGGGCGGATCAACAGGCGCTGGTGCTGGGCTGCGGCGGCAGTGCCAGGGCCGTGGTGGCAGCCCTGGTGGAGCTGGGCCTGGGTCGGATCACCCTGGTGGGCCGGCAGGCCGCCAAGCTGGCGACCTGCCTGGCGGCCTGCCGAGACTGGGCGCCGCAATTGGAGACCCTGGCCTGGCCAGAGCGGGGCGAGGGCGGCGGCGATGACGGCCGCGGCGATGTACTGATCCAGGCCCTGGCGGCCGCCCAGCTGGTGGTCAACACCACGCCGATTGGCATGGCCGCAGCTGGCGATCCCCAGGCGCGAGAGCTCAGCCCCCTGCAGCCGCGGCAGCTGGAGGTCCTGGCGCCGGGCAGTTGCGTTTACGACTTGATCTACACACCACGGCCGACACTGCTGTTGCGGCAGGCGAGCGCCCGGGGCTGCCAGGGCCTCGACGGCCTGGAGATGCTGGTGCAGCAGGGGGCGGCGGCCCTGGGCCTGTGGAGCGGCATTAAGGAGCTGCCGGTGGCGGCCATGCGGGCGGCGGCCCTGGAACAGCTGCAGCGGCGCCCCTAGCCTGGGAGTTCGCTCGAGCTCCCAGGCATCCATGCAGGCCCCTCCAATTTGGCAACGCCTGCTGGCCGCAGCGGCCTACCTGTTGCCCTGGAGCGATGCGATTCCCTTTGGCCGCAGCCTGTTCGGGCTATTCCCCTTCCTCCAATGGCTGAGTGTGCCGGCCCTGCCGGTGGCGATGCTGCAGCAGATGGTGCCTTTCGGGGGATTGGTGCTGTTCCTGGCCCTCTACCTGGGGGTGGTGCGCAACGGCCAGGTTCCCTACCCGATCCGTTTCAACGTGTTGCAGGCAATCCTGATCGACATCGTGCTGGTGGTGGTGTCGCTGGCCTTCAACCTGCTGATCAACCCGCTGGGCAGCGGCTTTGCCCTGCGCACCATCAGCAACAGCGTGTTCCTGGGCACCCTGGTGGTGGTGCTGTTCGGAGTGGTGCAGAACCTGCGGGGCAGGGATGCCGACCTGCCCACGATCTCAGAGGCGGTGCGCATGCAGCTCTATTGAGGGCCTGGAGCCTGGGGGTTGCTTGCCTGGCTCGGGGCGGCACTGCGATAGGTTGATCAATCCGTCGCTGGTGGGCAGCCAAGCCCGCCAGCCGCAGCCACTGCAACCCCTACCTGCAACCGCCTGGCGCCCATGACGCAACCCTATTACGAAACCATGTACATCCTGCGTCCGGACATCCCGGAAGAGGAGGTAGAAACCCATGTGGCCAGTTACCGCAACCTGGTGACAGAAGCCGCCGGTGAGGTACTGGATTGCCAGATGCGCGGTAAGCGCCGCCTGGCCTATCCAATCGCCAAGCACCGCGAGGGCATCTATGTGCAGCTCAACCACAACGGCGACGGCCAGCACGTGGCAGTGCTGGAACGGGCCATGCGCCTCTCCGAGGATGTGATCCGCTACCTCACGGTGAAGCAGGACGGTCCGATGCCAGCGCCCCGCTCGATGCCCAGCAGCGCCAGCGAAGAAACCCCTGCCGAAGCGGCGACTGAAGCTTGATCCGGGTCCGCCCGCTTACCATTGTCAGCACAACGAGCCATCGGTAGCTTCAGGTTATGGAGCCTGAATTAAACCGAGAAGCAAGTTCAAGCACACCGGAGTGGCCCCACCAGGCCGCTCCGGTTTTTGCTGACGATGACACCTATCTAGATTCCGAGCAGATAACAACTCCCCCGCGGCCAGCTTCCCCCCAGCAACAGCCCTTACCAAATCAGCAACTGGATAAGCAACTAGGCGAGCAGCGAGAGCGGCAACTAGAGCAGCAGCTGAGCCAAGCGCGCAACGAGCTGGCGGCCATGGAGAGCTTGATGGCGGAGGTATCGGAAATATTCGAGCTGAAATATAAACAGCGCCTCCAGCCAATCCTGGAGGAAAATAACGGCCTGCGTCAGCAACTAGACCAGGTACATCGTCAACTGCACCAACTTAAACCGCAACAGCGCCAGGCGCAGCCAGAGCAACCCCAGCTACCGCAGGTGGCACGAAACCAGCAGCCCCAGCTACCCCAGGTAGAG
>CANHSW010000054.1 GCA_947463165.1 Cyanobacteriota bacterium | reverse complement strand
TGGCTGGCACCATCGAGCCGGTAGCCCTCGGCGAGCCAGCGGCTCAGGCCGCCGCGCAGGTTGGCCACCCGCTGGCGGCCGGCCTTGAGCAGCTGCTGGGTGGCCAGGGCCGAGCGGCTGCCGGAATGGCAGACCACCACCAGTGGGCGATCGGCGGGCAGCTCGCCGGAGCGGCTTTCGAGCTCCGGCAGGGGGATCAGCAGGCTGCCGGCCAATCGGCCGTCGGGTCCGTTGAATTCCTCGGCGGAGCGCACGTCGAGCAGCGTGACCTCGCTCTGGTGGGCCACCACCCAGGCGGGGCTCAGTTCGGGCAGGCCGGCATAGCTGCGGGTCAGGGGTGCCCAGGCCGGTGCTGAGCCCTCTGCCGTGGCGTGGGGCTTGCCGGAGCGCATGTTGCCGGGCAGGGCCTCGGCGATCTTGTGGGGATGGGGGAGTTTCATGTTCTCCATGTGGCCCACGAAATCCCGCTCGCTGGCGTTGCCCCCCAGCCTGGCGTTGAAGGCCTTCTCCTCCGCCACGGAGGTAACGCTGCGGCCTGTGTAGTCGTGCCCCGGATAGAGCAGACAGCTGTCGGGGAGGCTCAAGATTTGCTCGGTGATTGAGCGGTAGAGGCTGTGGGCATTGCCCTGCTGGAAGTCGCAGCGACCGCAACCGCGCACCAGCAGCGCATCGCCGCTGAAGGCCAGCGACTGGTCATCGAGCACGAAGCTGAGGCAGCCGTTGGTGTGGCCCGGGGTGGCGCGCACCTCCAGCCAGCGGCCTCCAAAGGTGAGCCGATCGCCATGGGCCAGGGGCAGGGTCACGTTCTCGGCTCGGGCGGCGGCGGCCAGGCCGATGGCACAGCCGCTGGCCTCGTGCATCAGCCAGCTCCCCGTCACGTGGTCGGCATGGGCGTGGGTGTCGATCGAGGCCACCAGCTCGATGCCCAGCTCGCGGATCAGGGCGAGATCGCGGTCGTGCTGCTCAAAGACCGTGTCGATGATCACCCCCTGGCGGCTGGTCACATCGGCTAGCAGGTAGGTGAAGCTGCCGGTGTCGCCGTCGAACAGCTGTCGGAACAGCAGGGAGCCGCCGCCGGCGGCGGCAGAAAGGCACAGGGCGGGAGCGGCGGCGACGGTCATTGGCGAATCAACAGCCGTGGGCGAATTAACAGCTGTGGACTGGGGAGTAACAGCCATTGGGGGAGACGCGAAGGGGGGCAGGGGTGCGTGTATAAGCGAAAAAAAGGAGAGAGGAGCTGCGGAAGCGAAAACAGCAGAGGGGAGCCGTGGCGGCAGGGGCTCCCTAGTTGCTATGACCATAGCCGCATAATGCGCATAAAAGCAATTCCTGTGGGCCCTAGCCGCGTTGCGCTGCGGGTTTGCGGTGAGAGCGCCTGCGCCCCAGCGCTCTTGTTCCAGTGTTCTTGCTGAGGCGCTTTAGCTGCGGCGCTCTAGTTGCAGAGGTGGGGCCCATGGCTCGTTCAGGCGGCGCTTCTCCTCCAGAATCAAGATCTCCGGACCCTTCAGGGCAAGGCGCAGCACTTCCGGCTCGCTCAGGGGCTAGATCGCCAGGGGCCGAGGCGGGCAAACCGGTCAGGCAAATTGATCTGCAGAGGTTCAGCGCGAGGACGAGAAGAGAAGAGAAGAGAAGAGAAGAGGCGGGCTGGTTCGGGGGACTGGCGGCTAGGTGCATAATTCCTTTAGCGTCATAGAGTTCTTTGGCGTCATCCAGCCCTTTGGCATCAAATAGCAATGCCATGGCTGCGCCCGCTGCTTTGACCCTGCCCAGCCCCCAGTTGATTGAGGCGCTCAGCCAGTTCTTTCGGCTATTGAGCGAGCCGACCCGCCTGCAATTGCTTTGTCAGCTCAAGCATGGGGGCGCCATGGATGTGGCCTCTTTGATTGAGGCCACCGGCTTCAGTCAGTCCCACATCAGCCGCCAGCTGGGCCAGTTGCAGCGCGCCGGCCTAGTGAGCTGTGAACGCGACGGGGTGCGACTTATCTATGCGGTGGCCGACCCCTTGGTGGAGGAACTCTGCAATCTGGTGCAGGGGCGAATGAGGCAAAGATTGGAGCAACAGCTACAGCAACTGCCGGCTCTTTGAGCTGCCACTGCGTTGTCCTACCCCTGACTCGGCAAACATCCTTTGGCCACCTTGCCTTTGCCCATACCTGCTGGCGCTGGGCTGGATGCCATCCCGTTTTCCCTAGCCTCGGCCCGCAGTGACAGATGGGCATGGCAAGGGTTGCGGTGAGCGGCGCCTCCGGTAAGACCGGCTGGCGCCTGGTGCAGGAGGCGCTCGGCCGTGGGCACTCGGTGCGGGCCCTGGTGCGACCGGGCTCCCAGCTCCCCGCCGGGCTGGAGGGGGCCGAGCTGGTGCGGCTGGATTTCAGCTGCACCGAGGCCCTCCATGCCGCCCTATCCGGTTGTGACGCCCTGGTGATCGCCACCGGCGCCCGCCCCTCGGTGGATTTGAGTGGGCCATTGAAGGTGGATGCCTTCGGGGTGCGCGAGCAGATCCAGGCCTGCAAGGCCGTGGGCCTGAGGCGGGTGGTGCTGGTGAGCGCCCTTTGCGCCGGACGCTGGTGGCACCCCTTAAATCTGTTCGGGCTAATCCTGGTGTGGAAACGGCTGGGCGAGCGCTGGCTGGAGCAGAGCCAGCTCGACTGGACCGTGATTCGCCCCGGCGGCCTCAGCGAAGACGACAGCCGCTGCCAGGGCGAAAGCGTGCTGTTCACCGGACCCGGCCAGCAGGAGAGCGCCAGCATTCCCCGCCGCCTGGTGGCCCAGGTGTGCCTGGATGCCCTCGAATCGCCGGCGGCGATCGGTCGGATCATCGAGATCACCAGCAACAGCCAGCAACCCCAGCAATCGCTGGCCGGCTGGCTAGAGGCCAGCCCAGCTAGCTAAAGCAGTGCCTGGGTGCAGGAAATAAAACAGTATAGACAAGAAGACAATTGCAAATTGCGTATTAGGAGATAGATCTTTAAAAAAATGTCGCTGATGGCGGTGGCAAAAGTCGCACCGTTCCCGTGTCTGGGTGGGCCTATTCCTGCGCTGGGTTTGCTGGCTGGCTGTTTGTTAGCCCGGGAACCGTTGGCCAGCCCCGTAACCACTTGCCAGCCGGGTCACAATGGGGCCACCGTTGGGCCTTGGGGGCCATCGCTCCGCCGATGAACAGCCGCCAAGCGATCGCCCTGGCCCTGCTGGCGTTCGTGCCCATCTCGGCGGCCGCCGAGCATTTTCGTTGGGGCGATGGGGCCGTCTTCTTAACGGCGGTGCTGGCGATCCTGCCCCTGGCGGTGTGGTTGAGCACCGCCACCGAGGAGATCTCCATTGCCTTGGGGCCGAATCTCGGCGCCCTGCTCAACGCCCTGTTCGGCAACGCCACCGAATTGATCATTGCCCTCACCGCCCTGCGGGCCGGCCTGGTGGGAATAGTGAAGGCGAGCATCACCGGCACGGTGATGGCAAACCTGCTGCTGGCCCTGGGCCTGTCGATGTTGGTGGGCGGCATCGGCCGTAAGGAGCAGACCTTCCAGCCGGTGGTGGCGCGGGTGAACGGCTCGGCGATGACCCTGGCGGTGCTGGCGATCCTGATCCCCAGCCTCACCAGTCTCGATCCGCTCCAGAGCGCCGCCGGCATCGGCGCCTTCTCGCGCTTCGTGGCCTGGTTGCTGCTGCTGGTGTATGGCCTCACCCTGGTGTTTTCGCTGCGCACCCACCGCTCCTTGTATGAGGTGGCCCAGGTGGATCTGGCGGCGGAGACGGGCGTTGTGGAGACAGGCGCGGCGGAGCTAGTTGGGCCTGAGATAGCTGAGGCGTCAGGGGGCCATGGCCACCGCCCTCCCCTGCTGCCCTGGTTGCTGGTGCTGCTGGGGGCGACGGCGGGGATCGCCTACGAATCGGAACTGTTTGTGGGTGTGGTGGAAACGGTGAGTGAGGGCTTTGGTTTGAGTGGCCTGTTCACCGGTGTGGTGCTGTTGCCGCTGCTGGGCGGGGTGGCGGAATACATCACCGCCGTGGGCATGGCCCGCCGCAACAAGATGGACCTGGCGGTGTCGGTGGCGCTGGGCTCCACATTGCTGGTGGCCCTGTTGGTGGTGCCGGTGCTGGTGTTGGTGGGGCCGCTCTTGGGCCATCCGCTGGATCTGAGCTTCAATCCCTATGAGCTGGTGGCGATCGCCACGGCCGTGGTGGTGAGCAACCTGGCCAGCCTTGATGGCCGCTCCGACTGGCTGGAGGGGGTGCTGCTGCTGGCGGCCTACGTGATCCTGGCGGCCGGTTTCTTCTTCCAGAGCACTCCCATCGGATGACCAGAACGCCAGAGCCCAGGGGTTCCTCACCAGCCGGTGGCGGTGCTGGCCGCTGGTGGAACCGGGGTCGCCGGCGCTGGCGTCAAGTTGCTGGCTCTGAATCCGGCCGGGAGCAGATATATCCGCCCCATGATTCTTTGCCCCAGGAGGAGCTGGAGGATCAGCAGCCCCAGGCCCTTTCCGGCCCCAGCGGAGCCTTCACCGCCTCTGCTCAGTCAGGCGCCAATGAAGCTGTCACTGCCAGCTCCACAGCCAGTGCCATGGCCAGTGGCTCCCCCCCACAGCTGCCGCCGTTTCGGCCCAGCCATCTGCTGAGCCGCCTGCAGCGCTCGGCTGCGCTGAGGCTGCTGTTGGCGGGCACCGCCACCCTGGTGGGTTTGGTGGGCCACTGGCCGGCCCTGGCCCTGGTTGCCGGCGGGCTGTTGCTGGCGTTGGCGCTAGCGCAGCTGCTGCCCGAGCTCTGGCGGCTGGTGAGCACCCGGCTCGATGAAGAACCCACGGCGCGGCTGCTGGCGGTTTTGGGGCTGGTGCTGGGGTTGGTGGCCCTGCCCTGGGCCCTGGGCTGGTGGGATCCCTACCTGGAGCTCTATCGCCAACGCGATTGGGAGGCGATCGGGGCCCTGGGGGAGGGGGTGATCGGCGCCATCGGTCAAATTCTGGTGGCGCTGGTGGCCCTGGCGATCGCCTGGCGGCAGGTGCTGCTCGACCAGCGGCTCACCGGCCAACAAAATCGCATCACCCAGGCCCAAACGATCGACAGCTTCATCCAGGGCATCTCCGATTTGATCAGCGATCAAGAGGGGATGTTGGAGGATTGGCCCCTGGAGCGGATGCTGGCGGAGGGTCGGCTGGCGGCGGTTTTCGGGAGCATCGATAAAGATGGCCGGGCCCGCATCCTGCGCTTCCTCTCCCACGCCCGCCTGCTCACACCGCTGCGGCGCGATAACCGGCTGGGGCGAGCGATCCTCGATGGCAACGGCAATTACGAGGAAGATCGGCTAACTGGCGTGCCGGTAATCCAGCTGCATCTGATTCTCAAGGGTGTGGATCTTTCCAGCACAGATCTACGCGGCGTGGATTTCAATTGCGCCGATCTCAGCGGCGCCAACCTCAGCCACAGCGATCTCAGCGGCGCCCTGCTGGCCGGCTGCAACCTGGCCGGGGCGAACTTGGAGCACTCCAGGCTGGAGGGAGCGCGCCTGTTCTTTGGCCGCAGCCAAACCGCCAGCCCCCGCGCCGCCGATGGCCGCCGCGACCTGATCACTGGCCGCGGCGCCGGCGCGGTGGTGGAAAACGCCAACTTCACTGGCGTGCAGGGGCTTGATGCCGCCAGCCACTACTACCTGGCCGCCTGGAGCGGCCCCCGCTCTCGGGCCACCCTCCCCGGCGGTGCCAAGGGCGTCGCCAGCCAACTGGAACCGCGGCCCGCCCGCCGACAGCCGGCTGCAGGCGCATAGCTGTAAGGCCAACTAAAACCTGGCCTCATTCCCAGTGGAGCACCATCGCCACCGCCCCTTCCAGGGAGAGCTTCACGGGGCAGTTTTCACCGGCCCGCCGCAACAGGTTGCGCTGTTGTGGATCCAGATCCGCCGGCAGGCTGACCCACACCTCCAGGGTTTCGACGCAACGGGGGGCGCTGCTGGTCATCGTTTTTTCCACCCGGGCTGTTGTGCCCTCGATGGCGATGCCGTGGCGAGCGGCGGTGATGCCCATGATCGTGAGCATGCAGCTGGCCAGGGAGGTGGCCAGTAGATCGGTGGGGGAGAAGGCCTCGCCGCGGCCCTGGTTGTCGAGCGGGGCGTCGGTGTGCAGCTCGCTGCCCGAGGAGTCATGCACCGCCAAACAGCGCAGCTGGCCTTCATAGCGGCAGGTCATGGTGGTCATCGGCGGGTCGCTGCGGAGATGATCCCCATGCTGCTGGGGCGGGTCACCAGAGCGGTTGGGTTGATGGTGACTGGGTTGTCGCCGGGCGCATCAACTTCCCGCCACCAGCTCCAGCTCCTGCAGCAGGCGCCGCTGGGCCGCCGCTGGCACAAAGCGGTGGGCGGCCTGGGCGCCGCTGATCGCCACCGGCGGTACGCCGATGCCGGGGAAGACGCCGGCGCCGCAGAGCACCAGACCATCGATGGGGGTGGAGCCGCCGGGGAAGGGGCCCCGATCCGCCGGCCAGGCGGGGCCGTAGCTGCCCTGGTGCACCCGCAGCCAGTGGCGGTGGCTGAGGGGGGTGCCCTGCATTTCCAACACCAGCCGCTGGCGCCAGTCGGGTAGGAGCTGGTCGAATATTTGATGGAACAGGCCGCAGCGCTCGCTTTTCAGGGCTGCGTAGGCGGGGGTGCCCCGCTGCAGATCCTTCCACAGCTGCCAGGGTTCATTGGCTGGGGTGTAGCCGTGCAGCACCTGGTGGCCGGCGGGGGCCAGGCTGGGGTCTAGCAGTGATGGCATCGACAGCACCGCCATATTGCGCTCGGCGCCGATACCCCGCTGCCAGTCGCCTACCCACACGGTGTGCACCGGCAGATCGGCCAGTTCGGGGCCGCCGCGCAGGGCCAGGTGCCAGTGCAAAAAACTGCCGCAGGCGGGGGTTTCCGCCTGGCGGCGGCGCCAGCGCTGGGGCAGGCTGTCAGGCGGCAGCAGGGCGAGGGTGTCCCAGGGGCTGGCGGAGCTGATCACCCCCTGGCGGGCCCGCAGGATTTCGCCACCGGAGGCGGCGGCTAGTTGCACCCCCACCGCTTTGCCGCCCTCCACCAGGATTCGCTCCACGGCGGCGGCGGTGCGCAGGCGGCCGCCGTGGCGCTCCATGCCCCGCACCAGGGCCGCCGCCACCGCCGCGCTGCCGCCGATCGGGTAGTCGAGGCAGGCATCGGCTTCGAACCACTCGCCAAACAGGGTGACCATGGCCGCGGCGCTGGTGTGGTCCAGCTCCAGGCCGGAGATCAGGAAGCAGAGCAGCTCCACCCAGTGCAGCAGGAAGGGATCGCGCAGGTGACGGCGGGCGATCGGCCCGAAACCGCCCCCCAGGGCCGCCAGCTGCGGCGCTTTTGCCAGCAGTCCGAGGCCGTTGCCACCGAGGGTGAGGGCGCTGCCGATGCCGGGGCGCAGGGCCAGCAGCGGCAGGGAGCGGACGGCGCGGCAGAGCGGTTCGATCGCCAGCAAAAAGCGCTGCCACTCTTCCGCTACGGCGGGCCCGCGCAGCTGCCGCAACACCTCCAGGAAGGGCTCCATGCCCACCCCCACCCGCAGGCGGCCCTCCGGCAGCAGCAGGTCCCAGTGGTGATAAGAAACCACCGGCAGGGTTTCACCCACCGCCTTGAGCACCTGGGTGAGCGGGTTGGTGGAGGGCCAGCGGCCCAGGCCGCTCCACAGGGAGGGCCCCGATTCGAACTGGAAGCCGCGCCTACTGAAGCCATGGGCCGCGCCACCGGGCACGCTATGGGCCTCCAGCACCAGCACATCTAGGCCGTGGCGGGCGGCGATGGCGCCGGCGCAGAGGCCCCCCAGGCCAGCGCCGATCACGATCAGGTCGGGCTGGCTGGGGTTGTTGCTGGGGCTGTCGCTGCGGTTAGCGGCGTTGTTGTTGGCCGATTTAGCCATGGCTGGGGCCGAAGAATTCAGGGCCTGGAGGCCGCCGCCGCGGCCAGGGGCTGTTGGCGCAGGGCGCAGAGCTGATCCAGGCAGGGCCGGCGGGTGAGCCTCAGGCGCGCCGCAGCCCATAGCCCATAGAGACGATTCACCAGCGGTGCCACCAGGGGCCAGCCGGTGGGGGCGTATAGCCAGCCCAGGCCAATCAGGGCATAGGCCTGGCGAAATACCGCCACATCCACCAGCACGCTGCCATCGGCGGCGATGGCATGGATGCGACCCATCGCCTCTCGATAGCCAATGCCGCCATGGCGGGCCGGATCGTAATCAGCGGCGTCGATATCAACAAAAGCCAGCCGGCCAGCGCCGGGATTGCAGCGGCGATCCCGCCGTTCCAGGAAGCGCACCTCCCGCAGGCAGAGCGGGCAACCGCCGTCGTAAAGGATGGTGAGCTGGGCCATGGGCCAGACCTTAGGCAGCCTTGGGCCGGGGGCGCGGATCAGGGGGGGCGTGCTGTCAGACCTCGCCGCTGGCCTGCCAGGGGTTGAGCGTGGCTACGCCGGTGGGGGTGAAGTGGCGCAGGTTGCGGGTCACCACGGTGAGCCCCTGCTCCAGGGCGGTGGCGGTCTGCTGATCGTCGCCTGGCGATACCGCGCCCTATGCCAGAAGGAAGCCCAGCAGTGGCGATCGCCTGACGGGCCGCCAAGAACTAAATCTGGCTCTAAAGAGTTTGCAGGAAAACCATCTCGCAGCGCTGGTTTTTTACGGGTAGAGGATAACAGGGAGCCGCTGCGCACCTGTTGAGCTCGCAGCTAAACTGGGTGGTTGACCCATTCGCAGAGACGGCCGGGTATTTCAGTAAACTTTTAACGGATGCCGAGCATTTTGGATAACCAAAAGCCCCCTGCTCCTCCGACAATCAGGGTGGTTGGCACCTTCGCTCCGTTTTGGGCCCACAAACGGAATTTCTCCAGCTCAGCAACTTCACGGGCGCCGGGTACCCGCAAACTTTCGGCCTTGAGTCGGTTGGCTTCCGCTTGGCCTCTAGCCTCTTCAATTACTCCAAGTGCTTCATTCTTTTTCGCGGTGGCTTTGTACGTGGCCGCTAGAGCCTCCTGCTCGGCCACCTGCTTGATCTCAATCGCTTCCGACACCTTTTGGCTGGGGGCTAAATTCACCACATCCAGGCCAATCACTTCCACCGGATAAGGGCGCAAGTTGGTTTTGATCGTGCTCTCCCAATCGGCCTTTAGCTTGGTGCGATTACCAATAGCTGCATCCAGGCTTCGCGTGGAACTCACCGTTTTAAAGCTCTCCTCCGCTTTCGGAATGGTTACCCTGCTAGGGGCTGCTAACTGATTCTTACAAGTGGTCGAGAGTGATGTCAATTCGCCTCAGGCAAGGGGCAAAGCCTCCTGTTCGATGCGATCGCGCAGTTCAGCGCGCAGGCCCTTGCGGGTCACGAGGTCGACGCGGACTGCGAGGAAATCCTCGAGCGCCAGCTTGAGATCCATGAATTGCTCAAAGCTGGGACTTTCAGGAAAGTCCACCAGAAGGTCGAGGTCGCTGGCAGCCTCGGCGACGCCACGGGCCACGGAGCCAAACACCCTCAGCCCCACGCCGCCATGGGACTGCGTGATGCGATGAAGCACCGGGGCCAGGCGCCGGAGCTCATCAAGGCTGGGTGGTCCCTGCAGGTTCATGCCCTCCATCACACCCGAAACGCTTTCCATCGTAGGCAACTTCACAGGACAGCTCTCTCCACCAGATCCACCTCCCTACCCGCCAATCACCGCCTACAAGAGTTCATCGCCGAGTGGATGCGCATCAGCCCTATTAAGCAGGGGACAGGCCTAGTG
>CANHSW010000053.1 GCA_947463165.1 Cyanobacteriota bacterium | reverse complement strand
GGCGCAGGTCTAGTTCCATCCGCTGCTCACGGGGAAACCAGCGCAAGCGACGGGTTTCCAGCTCCAGGGGCCGGGGGCCAAGGCGAGCCAATTTGGCTTTCCCCTCCAGCTGGATTAGCTCCCCGTCATTGAGCACGATGCCACTGCTGGCCGTGAGTCGATACAGCGGCTTGCCGGCCGCATAGATGGTGCCGCTGAGCTGGCGGGCCTGGGCGATGCGGCGACTGATGTCATAGCGGGCTTCCGGGCTGGTGATCTGCCAGGCCGGCCGGCCCAAACCATCCTGCTGGCGCAGATTCAGCGCTTTGAACACGAAGGGCTGCACCGTCTCCTCCGGCGCCGGTTTGCTGTTGCAACCAACCAGGGCGACGCCGATCAGCCCCAGGGCGACCAGAGTGCATAAGGCCGGCCTTGCTGACCCCAGCCCCATGGCCCAGCGAGGTCTAGAGGGGATCATCGAGCTCCAGCCTGGCCATCACCGGCTGGGGCTCGGGCAGGCCCAGGCCGGGTTGCAACAGTCCCCAGCGCAGGGCAGCAGGCCAGCATGGTTCGCCATCCTGGGACAGCTGGGCCAGCATGCGGGCGGACAGTTCGGGCACCAGCGGCGCCAGCAGCACCGCCACCTGCCGGGCCGCTTCCAGCACCGCATAAAGGTCCGCCGCCACCTGGTCTTGCTGGCCTTCCTGTTTGATCAACTTCCAGGGGGCCTGGTCGTTGAGAAAACCGTTGGCGGTGATCGCCAGCTGCAGGGCAGCCTCGGCGGCGGCCCGCAAATCCAGCCGCTCCCAGGCCTGCTCCGACAGTTCCTGGGCCTGTAGCGCCGCCGCCGCCAGGGGGTGGGAGCTGGCCTTGGCCCCACCGGCCGGCGGCACGGCATCGGCGAACCAGCGCCGGGCCATCGAACTGGTGCGGTTGAGCAGGTTGCCGATGGTGTTGGCCAGGTCGTTGTTGACCAGATCGATGAAGCGCTGCTGTTGGAAATCGCCGTCGTCGCCGAAGGGAATATCCCTGAGCAGATACCAACGCACCGCATCGCGACCGCATTTATCCAGCAGCTGCTGGGGGTCGAGCACATTGCCGATCGACTTGCCCATCTTCTGGCCTTCCCGGGTGAGAAAGCCATGGCCAAACACCCGCTTGGGCAGGGGCAGGCCGGCGGAGAGCAGCATCGCCGGCCAGTAGACGGCGTGAAAGCGCAGGATGTCCTTGCCGATCACATGCAAACTGGCGGGCCAGCCGCGCTCGCTCAGCAGTTGCAGATCCGGTTCATCGCCTGGCTCCAGCAGGGCGGTGAGGTAGCCCAGCAGAGCGTCAAACCAGACATAAAATGTATGGCCGCTATGGCCTGGCACCCCAATCCCCCAGGGTAAATTCACCCGGGAAATCGAGAAGTCTCGCAGGCCCTGGGCCACAAAGTTTTCCACCTCACGACGACGATTCTGAGGCTGAATAAATCCATCTTGACGTATCAGCTGTTCTATTTGATGCTGATAGCGCGATAATCTAAAAAATAAATTGAGCTCATCGCGCCATTCCAGCGGCCGGCGATGCAGGGAGCATTCAGGATCTTGAGCCTCGTGGGGATCGTCTTTGAATTCCTCGCAGGCCACGCAGTACCAGCCCTGCTGTCTACCTTCAATCACATCTCCGTTTGCCTCAACCCGCGCAAAAAACTGCTCGACAATGCTGCGATGGCGCGGATCGGTGGTGCGAATGAAGCGGTCGTTGCTGATCTGCCAGCTCTGCCATAGCTGGCGATAGCCCTCACTGACGGCATCGCAGTGGGCCTGGGGGGAGAGACCAGCTGCCTCCGCAGTGCGTTGAATCTTCTGGCCATGCTCGTCGCAGCCGGTGATGAACAGCACCGATTCGCCGCAGAGCCGCCGCTGCCGGGCGATCGCGTCACAGGCCAGGGTGGTGTAGGCGCTGCCGAGGTGGGCGCGATCGTTGACGTAGTAGAGGGGCGTGGTGAGGGTGAATACCATCCGGCCTAGGCCAAGGCAAATGTCTTTGGGATGGCCAGCGAGATGGCCAGGTTATGGGCCCCTGGGCTGGCCCCATTGATGGCCATTGGGATGGCCAAGCTATGGGCCCCTGGGCTGGCCCGGATGATGGACAGCTTGCCGCTGGCACCCTGCGTCGCCGAAGCGACCTCGGCCATGGCTGGATATTAGCGATCCAGGCCATTCCAGCCTGTTACCTTCCAGCTTGGTCACCCCTTGCCCCAGGCCTCCTCAGCAGTGATTCAGGTGCCCGTGCTGGTGTGGGGCGGCGGCATCGGCGGCCTTTGCGCCGCCGTCCAGTGTGCCCGCAGTGGGGTGCGCACCCTGTTGCTCACCCCAGGCGGCTGGCTGGGGGGCATGGTTAGTGCTGCAGGGGTCTGCGCTCCCGATGGCAACGAACTGAGCCCCTGGCAGAGCGGCATGTGGGGTGCCTTCCTGCGCGCTCTGGAGGCCAGCGAGCCCCAGGGTTTGGACCACAACTGGGTGAGTTGCTTTGGCTACCAGCCCGCCACCGCCGAGCGGCTGTTGCGCCAATGGCTGGAGGAGCTACCGCTACTGAGCTGGTGGCCTGGTTGCAATATGAAGGCCCTGGAGAGAAGCGCCGATCGGATCACCGCGCTGGTGGTTGAAAGGGCCGCTGAGGTGCACCGGCTGGAGCCCCAGCTGGTGATCGACGGCAGTGACCGCGGCGACTTGCTGGCCCATGGCGTTCAGCATCGCCTCGGTTGGGAAGCCCGCGAGCAATGGCAGGAACCCAGTGCTCCACCCAGAGCTGAGCTGGTGAGCAAACCTTTTTTTGGCCAGCAGCCGCTGCAATCGCCCACCTGGGTGGCGATCGGCCAGCTCACGGCCGATGCGCCCCATCGCCAGCCCGGCCAGTCCAGCGCCGAGGCTGCTGGCGAGCTACCGGAGCCCTTCCGCCTGGCCAGCGAGCGGTTTGGGCTGGAGCGAACGCTCACCTATGGCCGTCTGCCCGGCGGCCTGGTGATGCTCAATTGGCCCCTGCATGGCAATGACTGGCATTGGGGCCTGGAGCGGGGTTTCGGCCCAGATCCCCAGGCGGCCGCCGAACTCGATCGCCAGATGCAGGAGCATTCCCTGGCCTTCGCCGATGCCCTGGCAGAGGCCAGTGGCGGTTTGGTTCGCCGGGCCGGCGTTTTTCCCAATGCCCTCGAGCGAGAGCTGGCCGCCCAGCGGGGCCAACCGCTGCCCCTGGGCGGCAGTTCGCCCCTGGCGCTGATGCCTTACTGGCGCGAGGGCCGTCGGCTGGTGGGACTGAGCACGGTGGTGGAGGCGGATTTGCTGCCCATGGGCCCCGGAGCCTGCATCGCCCCAGCCCCCCTGCGTTCCGGGTTGAATGACGCCATCGCCGTGGGCAATTACGCCAACGACCACCACTACCCAGGCCCGGACTGGCCGCTGGCCGCCAAGAGTTGCCGCTGGGGGGGGCGTTGGACCGGCACCCCCTTCTGCATCCCCTACGGCGCTCTGGTGAGTGCCGACTGCTGCAATCTGCTGGCGGCCGACAAGGCGATCGCCACCAGTCACATCGCCAATGGGGCCACGCGATTGCAACCGCTGGTGATGAATGTGGGCCAGGCGGCGGGCCTGGCGGCGGCGCTCTGCCTGCAGCGGGGCCATGGGCCAGCCGAGTTGCCCGTAGGCGAGCTGCAGCGGGCCCTGGTGCTCGATCCGATCGCCCCGGCGGGGCCGATGCCCCTCTGGGACACCCCATGGCACCACCCCCAATGGCGGCAACGCCAGCTCCAGGCGCTCGCCGATGCCTCCCTGGTCAATGGCCAGGGTCAGCTGGCCGGCGGCGCAGCGGCCGATCCCACCGCGGCGCCGGCCGCTCGGGGCGAACGCCTGTTTCGCGGCAGGCTGCGGCAGGCAGCCCAGGGGGGTTGGCTGCTGGAGGGTAGCGATGGCAGCTGGCCGCTAATCACCCTCGAACCAGGTTTGGAGGGCTGGATCCAGGCCCAGGCGCTGCCCCGAACCGTTGCCTTGATCGGCTGCCTGAATCCCTGGGGGCCCTGGATTCGCGCCAGCCGGCTACTGGAGCCCAGCTAGCCGCTGGCCCGCATCCGCAGCTGGTCCCGCAGCGGATCCACCAGCTGCACCCGCAGCAGCAGTTCATCGCCAGGTTGGCTGCCGCTGGGGCAATCAGCCGCCAGGTCCATGGCCAGCTCGGGGGCATGCACCAAACCCAGGCCATCCTGGGGCCGCAACCAGCGCAGAAATTGCCCCTGCCACTGCTCGCCGCGATGGCGCTCGAACCACACCTGTTGCCAGTGGCGTTGGTCTTCTCGGCTGATTTGAACCACCTGCCGCTGGGGGCTTTCCAGCTCATTCAGCAATTGCTGCAGCTGGTCGGCATCAAGGGGGATGCCGCCGTAGAGCAGGGCGGCCAGTTGACGCTGCACCAGCAGGTCGCCATAGCGCCGAATCGGCGAGGTGGCCTGCACGTAGCTATCGAGGGCCAGGCTGAAGTGGGGGCTGGGGCTGGTGCCGCTGTAGCCCCTGCTGAGGCAACGGCGGATGGCGGCGTGGCGAACCGGCCCCTCGGGCAAGGCCGCCAGCTCTGCGGCCGGCGGCAGTTCCGCCGGCAACTGGGAGCGATAGGGCAGGGCCAGGCCCTGGGCCTGGCCGAGCTCAGCCACCACCGCGCCGGCCAGGATCATCGCTTCTGCCACCATCAAGCGCGACGGGCTCGGTTCGGTGATCTCCAGGGTGGGTTCGCCAGCTATCTCGCGGATGCGGCCCTCTGGCTGGTCGAATTGCAGCGCCCCCCTGGCCAGGCGCCACTGGCGCCGGCTGAGCAGCAGCTGGTGGATTTGGCTGATCTGGCGCTCCTCAGGCGGGGCCAGGTCGATCAGTTCATCGGCGTCGTCGTAGGAGAGCCGATAGGCGGGCTTTACCCAACTGCGCAGCACGCCACTGGCGGCAATCGCTCCATCGGCGGCCAACTCCACCCAGATGCTCCAGGCGGGGCAGCGCTGGCCCGCCACCAGGCTGAAGGGCCCCGTGGCCAGCTCCAGCGGGAACATCGGCAGGCTGCCGCGGCTCAAATAGAGGCTGGAAGCCCGCCGCCTGGCCTCCAGATCGAGGGGATCGCCAGGGGCCACCAGGCGGCCTGGATCGGCCACATGAATCCACAGGCGCAGGGGCCCCTCGTCTGGCTGCTCCAGGGCCAGGCCATCGTCGATGTCGCGGGTATCGACATCGTCGATCGTCACCAGGTGTTGGTGACTGAGATCCGAGCGAAGCTCATCGCCGGGCTGGGGCTGACCATGGGCCCCCAGCAGCCTTTGGCATTCCGCCTCCAACTCGCCATTGAAGCCCAGCTCCCAGCGGGTGTCGCGCAGCGAGGGCAGGCAATGCAGGTCCCACAGGCCCAGATCCACCAACAAATGGCGAATCGCCCCAGTGTCGGCGGCGCAGCCAGCCACCTGTAAACCGCGCCGCAACTCAGCTGGCAGGGGCTGCTCGGCATCGCCCGAGGCCCATGTCAACAGCAGGTTTAGCTCTTGGCGCTGGGCTGGGCTGAGCAGTTCGAGGTTCAGCGGCTGGCGCTGTTTCAATTGTTCGTGCCAGAGGCGCTGGTGTTCCAACACCAGCCGCTGGCGCCTTTGCTCCAGGCGCAGCCGCCGCAGTTCTGGCAGCGGTCTAGCCGACACCTGCTGCTGGCGCCAGCGAAACAGCAGCTGATCGCCCTGCAGCCATAGCCAGGCGGCGGCCAGCTGTACGGGTTGGGGCTGGGAGAGCTGCAGGCCCAGCCAATCCTCCAGCGACAGGCTGGTGTCGTCTTCCGCTAATAAAAGCCAAGCGGCCGCCAAATCCGCCCGGGGCGGTGTGGCGGCCTGCAGCTGCTCCACCGAGAACCGCCAGGGAGCCAGCCCTGGGGCTTCCGGGGGCGAGCTGCCGTCGGGCAGCCGGGCGATCAGCTCCACCTGCCTAAGCGGCAGGGAGAGCGGTCGCGGCCGGCTGGCGCCGCTCTGCCAACCCGGCAACAGCTGCGCTTTGGAGCCCTGCAGGGAGACCAGCAGGGCTAACTGTTGACCCTTGTCGGTAACGATGCCGACCAGGTCACCGGGATGGAAGGAGGCCGCAGCCAGGGGAACCTCAGCCTTCGGGATTAACGAAGGGCAGCAGTGCCACGATCCGAGCACGCTTTACAGCGTTGGTGAGATCCCGTTGCTGCTTGGCGGTAAGGCCGGTGAGGCGGCGGGGAAGAATCTTGCCCCGCTCAGTGATGAACTTCTTGAGCAGATCGACATCTTTGTAGTCGATCGGATCTCCGGGTTTGATCGGAGACAGACGCTTTTTGAAAAAAGAACTGGACATGGGGAACGGTGGAGAAAAGAAAAATTGCCTACGAGCCGAGCCGGTCGATCAGGAGCGGAAGCTCACTTGATTTCCTTGTGAACGGTCGACTTGTTGCAGTGGGGGCAGAACTTCTTCAGCTCCAGCCGTTCGGTGGTGTTGCGGCGGTTCTTTTCGGTGGTGTAACGGGACACACCGGGAGACCGCTTGGCGGGGTTGGACCGGCATTCGGTGCACTCGAGAGTGATAACGAGCCGGACGCCCTTGTTTTTAGCCATGAAGGACGTTGCGCCGCTTGAGCGATGCGAAGTGACAACGAACCACCCTACCTGTTAGGGGTTACCCACCCCGACCACTGCCTAGGATCAACGCTGAATGATTCCAAGGACTGATGCGGGTCTCGCTCCAGTGGCTGAAGGAGCTGGTCTCCGCCGAGCCCGAGGCCTTTGCCATAAACAGCCTGGCCGAGCGGCTGTCGATCGCCGGTTTTGAAGTCGATGGCATCGACAACCTGGCCGCCCGCGCCTCTGGAGTGGTGGTGGGCTATGTGCAGTCCCGAGAACCCCATCCCAATGCCGACAAGCTGAGCGTCTGCCAGGTGGCGGTAGCCGAGCCTGAATCCCTGCAGACTCAAACCCTGCAAATTGTCTGTGGGGCGGCCAATGTGCGCGCCGGCATCCACGTGCCGGTCGCCCTGGTGGGCGCCACCCTGCCGGCGGTGGGGCTCACGATCAAACCCACCGAGCTGCGGGGGGTGCCCAGCAGCGGCATGATCTGCTCCCTCGGCGAACTCGGCCTGCCGAGCCAGGGCGAGGGCATCGCCATCCTTGAAGAACTGCTGGAGGCGGTGCCGGCTGTCGGCAGCCCCGTGGGCCCCCTGTTCGGCCTCGATGACCAGGTGTTGGAGCTGGCGATCACCGCCAACCGCCCCGATGGCCTTTCCATGCAGGGCATTGCCCGCGAGGTGGCGGCCCTGGTGGGCGGCCGCAGCAATTGGCCCGCGGTGGAGGCCGCCGCCGCAAGCCAACCGCTGGCCAGCGATCCGGCCTCCCAGCGCTTGATGGATGAGGGGGGAATCTTCAGCATCACCCAGCTCAGCGGCATCCAGGTGGCGCCCTCGCCGGCCTGGCTGCAGCGCCGGCTGGAAAAGGCCGGCCTCAGACCGATCAACAACGTGGTGGACATCACCAACCTGGTGATGCTCGAAACCGGCCAGCCACTGCACGCCTACGACCTCGACCGCCTGGCCAGCCTGGCCGGCGCCGAAGCCGAGATCGCCTCCATCGGCCTCCGCCAAGCTGTACCAGGCGAGACGCTGCTGGGCCTTGATGGCGAGCAGCGGCAGCTAAACGGCGAAAGCCTGCTGGTTACCTACGCCAAAAAGCCGATCGCCCTGGCTGGTTTGATGGGCGGTGATGCCACTGCCGTGTGCGACACCACCAAGACGATCTGGCTGGAGGCGGCCGTTTTTCCGGCCATGGCGGTGCGCCGTTCCGCCCATAGCGTGGGCTTGCGCACGGAAGCCAGCAGCCGCTTTGAGAAGGGCTTGCCTGGGGAGGTGACCCTGGCGGCCGCCGATCGGGCCGCCGAACTATTGCAGCAGTTGGCCGGTGCCCTGGTGGAGGCTCGCTGGCTGCACCGCCGGGAGCAGGAGCCCAGACAGCCATTGCACCTGCGCCGCGATGCCCTGCACAACCTGCTGGGCCCTGTGCTGGAGCAGCAGGAGGCCATCGACCTGCCCGATGAACGGATTCGCTCCACCCTGGAGGCGATCGGCTGCGAACTTATTGAGTACGAAGAGGGCTGGCAGGTAACCGTGCCGCCATCCCGGGCCATCGACCTGCAAAGAGAGGTGGATCTGATTGAGGAGGTGGCGCGGCTGGTGGGCTACGACCAGTTCGCCTGTCATCTGCCCGATCCGATTGAGCCGGGGGGACTGGAGCCCGCCCAGCAGCTGGAGCGGCGCCTGCGCCGGGCGCTCACGGCGGCGGGGCTGCAGGAGTGTTGCAGCTTGTCTTTGGTAGCTGCGGCGCCCGGGCGTATACCCCTGGCCAATCCACTGCTGGCCGATTATGGCTATCTCCGGGATAATCTCACCGATGAGCTGTTAGCGGCCGCCCGCCGCAATTTGAGAGCTGGCGCCCCTGGCTTCTGGGGCTTTGAGATTGGCAATGTGTTTGGCGAGGCCGACGCTGGTGCCAGCCGCACCCTGTTGGCTGGGGTGATCTGCGGCGAGCGACGCGCCGAGCGTTGGAGCAGTAGTGGCAAGCCCCAGCCGCCCAGCTACTTCCAGGCCCGGGGCCTTTTGCAGCAAGCTATCAGCGCCCTGGCCGTACCCAGTGAAGATCGCCCGCTCAGCCAGCCGCCGCAGCTAAGCGGTACGCCATTGCTGCATCCCGGTCGCTCGGCCCAGCTATTGCTGGAGGGCCGCCCCGCCGGTTGGTTTGGCCAGTTGCATCCCGAAGCCGCCGAACAGCTCGACCTACCGGAAACAACCCACTTATTTGAGCTCGAATTAGCCCCTTTGATCGCGGCGGCCAGCCGGCGTCAACGCTGGCAACCGGCATTCGCCAGCTTTGCCACCGTTCCCGCCTCGGAGCGGGACCTGGCATTAGTGGTGCCGGCTGGCACCTCCACGGCCAGCATGATCAAGGTAATCGCCAAGGCCGGCAAACCATTGCTGGAACATGCCGAATTGATCGACCTATATAGCGGTGCCCAACTGGCCGAGGGCCAGTGCAGCCAGGCCTATCGACTGCGTTATCGCGATCCGAAACGTACACTCACCGACGAGGAGATTGAATCGGTCCATCAAAAGATCCGCCGCAGCCTGGAACAGCAGCCTGGGGTACAGCTGCGCTGTTGATCGCCCAGGCAGTTTTGAGGAAGCCCTCCAGTCGGTGATCAATTGTCAGCACAGGGGCGCCTTTCCAGCACTGCGAAAACCTCCACGTGGCTGGTGTGGGGGAAAAAGTCGATCGGTTGCACCGACAGCAGCCGGTAGGGCCCGCTGTTTACCAGGGCCTCCAAATCGCGGGCCAAGCTGGCCGGATCACAGCTGAGGTAAGCCAGCCTTTGGGGAGGGCAATTGCAAATTGTGGCCACCACCTTTACATCCAGTCCCCTTCGCGGCGGATCTACAAATAGAGCCGTAGCCGAGGGCAGCTGGGCGGCCAGCAGCTGGGCCACATCGCCGGCTAAAAACTGGCAGCGCTCTGCCAGGCCGTTGCGGGCCGCATTCAGCTGAGCCAGCTCCACGGCATTGGCATTCAATTCCAGGCCGAGCACCTGCCAGCCACTGGCGGCCAGGGGCAAGCTGTAGGTGCCGATGCCGCAATAGGCATCAATCACGGTGGCAGGTGTTAACTCGGCCAGCGCCTGCAGCAACAAGGGCACCACCCGTTCAGCCTGGGCGGTG
>CANHSW010000052.1 GCA_947463165.1 Cyanobacteriota bacterium | reverse complement strand
TGCCGCTTCCATCACCGGCCCGGCAACGTCGACGACGACGTCGGTTTGCGTGTGGTCTGCCTCCCCCAGGGCTGTTCTTCTACCGCTGCTCGGAAGCCTGTCGGCTAGAACACGTAATCTCTTAATCCCTTAACCATTGGATTTTCTTAACCCTTGGCTGTTGGATTCATGGTTGCTGGATTTAAGGCTGTTGATTTGTAGCGGAGGGCGCCGTAGGCGCCTCGATTTAACAGGGAAGCTCTAGAACGCACTACCTAAGGCCATGGAGCACTTAGGTGGCGTGGGTTTTCGGGTGAAAGGGTCGCCGAAATTGTGGTTTTCTAAAGTATTCTTCGCTTTCCAGAGTCTGCTTAGCTTCGGGAATATTTGGTGTGGATCCGGTGGTTTGAAAAATACAGGGGCCGCCGCTGGGTTGGCCAGAGCCTTGGCCTCGCCTCAGCCCTCAGCCCTGCTGCAGCTCCAGCCAGCGCAGCAGGTCTGCCGCGCCGCTGAAGTCCAGCAACTCTTCTGCCAGGGTCTCCAGCTGTACCAGTTCCAGCGCCTCGATGGCGGCCCTGGTGGCGGGTAATAGGGGCCCGCAGCGGCGTTCGAGCAGCCTCAGGGTGAGGGCGGCGGCCTCCTGGCGTTGGCCTTCCTGTCGGCCCTCGCTGAGGATTTCCTGGAAGGCGCGGGTGTGGCGCAGGTCGTCTAGGGGGATGGTGAGCAGCGCCAGCAGGGGATCGGTGCCTTGCTGGCGGCAGAGTGCTTCTAAATCCACCCAGGCCACGTCTTCTGTCAGGAAGCGCCCGAGGGTGGCGGGTTGCCTTGGCCCCAGGTTCAGCATCCACCATCCCTGCCGAGGTGGCCATGTCGAGCCTTGCCCTTGGCCGCCTCGGGGATCGGTGATTGATTAGCTAATCGCCTGGAACACAGCATAGACAACCTGCGGGCCAGTTACGTCTCCGTGGGATTTTACGAACTGATCGGCCCGCAGGTTGTAGAGCTTGCCGGCGGTGAAGTTGTAGTTGGATCCCACCTCTAGGAGGCTGGCCTTCACCGCCTCCGGTGTCTTCTGGGCACCGTTGCGACCTATGCCGCCATATTTGTCTTGCTCATCGCCCAGGCCGGCGGCCAGCTGGCCCCCCAGTAGCGACGCAAGTGGATAGGCCAAACCCACTGCCTTGTCGTTTGCCGTATGGGTGATCACACCAGGCCCTACCAAGCCGCCGGCACTCAGCACCCGCCGGAATAGGCCATCCTGCTGGCCATCCCACTTTTGAGCCAGGCCGTAGTGTGAATAGGCAGCCTGCAGTAGAGCTAGGGAGCTTGCCCTGGGCATGCCGGCCTCGTTATCACCCGCCAAGGCCGCCGTCACCAGCCGGCCACCAAAGCTATGGCCGGCCAGGTGCAGCCGCAGTGCCGGATTGGCTGCCTGCAGGTCGCGCAGCAAGGGATTGAGGCCGACACGTCCCACTAAACCGGCTCGTTCCTTCATCTGGTAGTAGGTGGTGAGGTTGAGCAAGTTGTTTGCCGCCGAACCAATACCGCTGCAGAAATCACCGATGCCGGCTGCCCCGCCGCCGTCGCTTAAAGAGCTGCTATCGCTAAGTTCAAGAGCCATTCCCAGCGAGAGCGCCCCTGTCTCCCCTGGCGCTGAAATTTCAGTAAAGGAGACTGGATTCCGCAGTTTCTCGAACACCTCCTTCGGCGCCAGGCTGAAAAACAGGCAGGACCCATCGGCGGCGTCCACCTGCGTGGGGTTCACCAACCCTCGCATTCGTGTCACAAATTCGGCGCAGGCCTGGTCGCTGTCCTCCAGGCGAGGTAGTAACTGCTCCAGTTCGGTGAGGGTTTGGTCGGCATCCACGGCATCAAAGACACCATGGAGCTCCCGCAGGCTCTCCCGTAGCGCCCCGCTGTCCACCCCCGCCAGGCCGGCGGCACCCCCAGGGATCAGCTCCTGCTCGGCGAACTTCTTGGATGGCCAGAACACCCCGAGCACAGCAAATTTCCTCCTAACGGCGGCAGGTAACTTGCCCTCATCCAGCAACTGTCGAGCTGTAGCGAAAAAGCGCTCATATAGAGCGTGGGCGTCGGCGATGTCATTGTTCCAGCCATGGGAGATCACGATCAAATCGGTGACACCGCCGGCGCCGATATAGCTGTTCAGTTCATCGATCTGCTGCTGTTTGACCGCTTTGGCAGCCTTGTCAAATTCAACAGGGAAGAATGCAAAGTTAGACAGATTTTCCATCGAGTACCTTGGTGAGTGCTGGGGTGAGTGCTAGGGTGATTGCTAGGGCGGTTAAAAGGGCTATCGCGAGGGCGATTGCAAGCTGACACTGCCAGACATAGTCAGCTGAATGGGCGGTGTAGAGGCGACTGCGTCAGTACTGCATCAAAGTGACTGGATCGCTCGCATCAGGTCGAGCAGCCCAGCCCCTTGAAACTGGCGCTCACGTCCCAGATCTGTAGCGGTGGATAGGAGGATCTGCTTGATAACTTCCGGCTTGCCAATGAATTCATTCTTTATCGATAGAAATGCCGCCGCCGCGCCGGAAACGTGGGGGGCCGCCATGCTTGTACCACTGTCCTCCACATAGTTGGGAATGGTGTCGTTGGATAGTTTATTGGCGATATTTTGGGCCATCGCACCGGCAGCGCAAGAGAGCACCTTTTCTCCGGGCGCAACCAGATCCGGCTTAAGCCGCCCATCTCCCGTGGGCCCCTTTGAGGAGAAGTAGGAGACTCCATAGGTGTGGGGCATGGTGCGATGGGTGGAGCCCACCGTGATCGCCCCATCGGCATTGCCTGGATCGTTGATCGAGAGCGCTAGACCCGCCTGGCGGGCGCCGTTAAAGGCGCTGGCCTGGTTTCCATAGCCGGTGTTGCCGGCGGCGACCACCACGACCACGCCGGAGCGCACCAACCGATTTACCTCCACGCAGAGCTGGCTTTGGCCACAGGCGAACCACTCCGGATCGAAGGGATAGCCGATGGATAAATTTATGCCATGGATAAGAATATAGCGACCGTGTGAATTTATCTCGTTTATTCTGGCGAGGGCGGCGATGATATTGGATACCGCCCCCTGCCTGTTTTCGCCAATTACTTTCATGCTCACTAGTTTTGTTAGTGGTGCCACCCCGCGAATGCTGGCTAGTGGTAGGCGATCACAGGTCACCTCGCGGCCCACCTGCTGGTTCTCTGTCTTGATCGAGCGGGTATAGGCGATAATCTTTGGATTGTCTCCTTGGGGCATTCCATCTGCCGCCACTGGTGAGACTTCGCCGGCGATAATGCCGGCCACATGGGTGCCGTGGCCGAATCCATCGCGCAGCGGATTGCCCTCACCTGTGAAATCGGCATGCCATTCATCCACCGGGCCCTGCAGGTTTTTATGCTCAGTAAAGTGCAGGTGATCCGCCTGGATACCAGAATCAACTACGGCCCAAACAATTCCCTTTCCTGCGGCACCGAAGGAGGCTCGGGCAGCATCCGCCTTGATGGTAGCCACTGAGCCATGCAGCAGTGGGTAGACCTTGAAGTCTTCCCAGATCTGGAAAATTGCCCGGTGCTCGATTGACTTGTTTGCCTCATCTTCCGGCGCTGGGGCTTTCACCTCTTCGCGAATTGATGATTGCGCTTCTCCTGGTCTCAAGTGTTTTTCAGGGTAGCCATCGCGTCGGACCAATTCGCGTATGCTGTCGCCAGTGAGGCTGGCGAATAGATACTGACGCGTAAATTTTCGCTTTAGCCTGTCTAGAGATTCGCCGAGTTGATTTGATTGGCTCAGGCCAGTCTTGGTGTTGTCAGATTTATTGCTGTTGGCAGTATTTTTGTCGGGCTTGTCGCTGTCCGGTTCATCGCTGTCGGGCTCGCTGCCACTGGGGGTGTTGTTGTCAAGCGTTGTGCTGCCAGGTTTGTCGTCATTGGATGAATTTCGGTGGATTATTTCCTCGATCGTATTGATTACCCATCGACGGGCTATTTCCCTGTCCTTTGGGAAGTCGCGATGCAGATCGATGATCACTTCGTAAACCAGTGGTGATCGTGGCTCCAACTGCTTTTTCCGATCAAGCTCTCGCTGCTCGCTCTCTGCGTTGAGCTGATCTAGCAGGGGAATGGCGATCACCGTTTTGATCATGGTGAGCGTGATCTCGCTGTTGATTTTCTCCAGGTCTCCAATTGGTGCAGCCTGAGCACCAGCAGAGGGCATTGGCCCGGGCTCGCCAGGCGAGGTGCCTTTCAGGATTTCGGCGCGGCTGGCCGCCAGCAGGGCCTCGTTGAAGGCTTTCCCATCTAGCTGTTCGCCGCCATCGGCCTCGGTTGTGACATAGCCCGTGAGCCGCAGCAGTTGGGCCCTGCTCATCGACTCTGCCGCTCGCATCACCATCAACAGATCCGCGCCCGTCAATCTGTCCATGGTTAGGAGCTTCCTGATACTCGTTAGTTAGCCATCCTTGACGGATCTGTCAGCCTCTGCGCACTTCAGGGTTCCGATGTACACAGATTTAAATGGCTAGAACCACTATGCCGGCAATGCGTCGCGGTCCGGAGCCAGCCGAATTTAGTGAAAGTTTAAGGCCATCGCCAAAAATGGCCATCCAGTTCTTGAAAGTTTGGGGGTGGCTCATGTGCCGTAATACTTCTCTGATTAAGGTCGCCGCAAAAAATTGCCCATCTCGCTCCCGTGAATCAGGGGCGGGTGAGTGGCTGTCAGGCTTTTTGCATAATTAGATCGGTGAGATATGGGATTTTCGAGCTGCCCTTAAGAGAGCGGTGAGATGTAGGGTTTTTCGAGTTGCTTTTGATGAACGGCCGAGAATCTCGCCATGGATTTTAGATATATGTATGAATATTTGCGCCTTTATACGGATCGCTGTTCAGCGCCCCAGCAGGGCGCGGCTGGTGCGGTTGAGGCCCTCGATGGTTTGGGGCAGGTAGGGCCCTTTGGTGAGCTGGCCGCCGAGCCGCAGGCTGGCGCCAGCCACCGTTAAATCCAGGGCCGCCACCGCCAGCAGCGCCTGGCCCAGCTGCCAGCCCTGGCCCTGCACCAGCCACACCACCAGGGCCGCCTGCAGCGCCACCAGGGCCAGCAGCATCAACACCCCCCCCAGGATCAAAAACAGGCCGCCGCCAATCAGCCGCCGCTTCTCCCGGTCGATTTCCTGCAGGGCGATGCGCACGTGCAGGTCCATCACAGAGGCGGCTAAGGCCG
This sequence comes from Cyanobacteriota bacterium, assembly GCA_947463165.1. Classification (GTDB taxonomy): domain Bacteria; phylum Cyanobacteriota; class Cyanobacteriia; order PCC-6307; family Cyanobiaceae; genus UBA5018. The sequence goes on along the minus strand of CANHSW010000052.1, from coordinate 4,571 downwards.
TCACCCGGCCAGCCATTCCGGGGCCGCGACCCTGGCCCTGGCTCGGGCCCGGGCCCTGGGGCTGCGACTCAGTCATGCCTAGCGCCGTCTGGAGGAGAGCAGCATGCCAACCAGCAGACCCACGCCGGCGGCCAGGCCCACCGCCAACAGGGGCCGTTGACGCACCGGCGCCTCCAGCCTGGGTCTCAGGGTGGCGTCGAGTTCGTCTAGCAGGCGCTGCAGCTGCTGTTCCAGCGGTTCGAGGCCATCGGCCAGCCGGGCGGTCTGCTCGCCGGCCACCTGCAGCAGTTCCAGCAGCTGCTCCTGCACCACCGTGGCGGTGCGGCCCGTTTGGCTGGCGATCACCGCCGCCACCTCCTCCAGGCTGCCGCGGCTGGCCTCCAGGCTGTGGCGGGCCACGCTGGGCCACTGCTCCTGGATGCGGGGTAGCAGCGCCTCAAAGCGCTCGCGGAAGCTGTTCACCAGCGGCAACTGCGCCGCCCCAGCCCCTCCGGACTGGTGCCGCCAGCCGGGTGGTTCCGGCTTGGGCACCTGGCATTCGGGGTGGGTCGCCGCGGGACTGGTCACTGCGGGGCTGATGGGATCGAGCCCCAGCCCTGTCTCGCCACGCAGCCCTGTCTCCCCATGCAGTTCCGTCCCGCCAGCCAGTTTTGTTTCGGGATTTAGGTGGGATTCAGGATTCAACCGCTGCTGCGGATCCAGCCTGTCATCGGGATTCAGCCTGGTATCAGGATCCAGGCCTGTCGCTGGATCCAGCTTGGTATCGGGATCCATCTAACCTCGCGCGCGTTGCTAAGCCCAGGCTAGGAACTCCCGGGAGCGGTGGGCAGCCTCCGCTACATTTCTGATGACTGGCGAATGGGCCTGTTGGTCCACATCAATCAGGTCGAGCTCACCCACTTCAAGTCGTTTGGCGGCTCGATCTCGATCCCGCTCGACACCGGTTTTACGGTGGTTACCGGCCCCAATGGCTCGGGCAAGAGCAACATTCTCGATGCGGTGCTGTTCTGCCTGGGCCTGGCCACCAGCCGCGGCATGCGCGCCGAACGGCTGCCCGATCTGATCAATAGCGCCATGCTCCGCCAGGGCCGCGCCGCCGAAACCGTGGTCAGCGTGCGCTTTGACCTGACCGACTGGCAGCCCGATCCCTCCGAATTGGGCTTGGAGCAGGTGGAGCAGGGTCCCTGGATCCAGCCCGGCCAGAGCAGCTGGACCGTCAGCCGGCGGCTGCGGGTGGCGCCGGGGGGCACCTACAGCAGCAGCTTCAACGCCGACGGGGTGCCCTGCAATTTGCAGCAACTGCAGGGTCAACTGCGCCGCCTGCGGGTGGATCCAGAGGGCAGCAACGTGGTGATGCAGGGCGATGTCACCCGCATCGTCTCGATGAGCTCCCGCGATCGCCGCGGCATCATCGATGAACTGGCAGGGGTGGCCCTCTTCGACACCCGCATCGAGCAGAGCCGCGGCAAGCTCAGCGAGGTGCAGGAAAGCCAGGAGCGCTGCGACATCGTGCGCCAGGAGCTGCTGGTGTCGCGCCAAAAACTGGAGCGCGACTGCGCCAAGGCCCGCAGCTATCAAGAGCTGCGCCAGCGCCTCCAGACAGGCCGCCTGCAGGAACAGCTGTTGGCCTGGGAGGCCGCCGCCCTGGCCCTGCGGCAGCTCGACCAGCGCCAGCAGGCCCTAGAGCAGCAGCAACAGCAGGGCCAGGCGGAGCTGCTGGTGAAGGAAGGCGAAATCACCGCCGCCGCCGCCCTGCTCGAACAGCTGCAAGCCGAGGTGAAGGCCCTTGGAGAAGATCAGCTGCTGGCCGTGCAGGCCGAACTGGCCGGTTTGGAGGCCAGGGCCCGCGAATTGGCCCGCCAGGCGGAAAAGCACCAACTGGATGCGGAAGCCCTGCAGCGCCAGCGCCAGCAGCTGGCCGGCCAGCAGGCCGAGCTGCGCCAGCAGCTGCAGCTGCTCCAGGCCAACGACGACGAACAGCCCCTGCAGGCCGCCGAGGCCGCCTGCCGCGATGCAGAAGCGGCCGTCGACTTCTCCCGCCGACGCCTGGGGGAGGTGGCCGACCGCAGCGGCAGCTGGCTGGAGCAGCAGCGCCAGCGCAGCCAGCAGCGCCAGCAGCTCAGCGAGGGACTAGCGCCGCTGCAGGCCGAATTGCAGCAACTGCTGGAACGGCTGCGCCAGAACCGCCAGCGCCAACTGGAACTAAACGCCGAACAGGCCGGCGAAACCGATGCCGGCCGCAGCGCCGCCGAGCAGTCGCAGCTGGCCGAACGGGAATGGCAGCAGCTGGAAGTAGACCTGGCCCAGGAGCAGGCCGGGCTCCAGGAGCTGGCGGCAGCCCTGGCCCTGCAGCAGCGCACCCGCAGCCGCCTGGAGCAGGAGCAGGCCCAGCTGGAGCGGGAGATCGCCCGCCTCGATAGCCGCCGCGAAACCCTCCAGGAGAGCCGTGGCACCGGCGCCCTGCGCATGCTGCTGGAGGCCGGCCTGGAGGGCATCCATGGCCCCGTCGCCCAGCTGGGGGAGGTGCAGGAGCAGCACCGCTTGGCCCTGGAGGTGGCGGCCGGCGCCCGCCTCGGCCAGGTGGTGGTGGACGACGACCGCATCGCCGCCCGCGCCATCGAGCTGCTCAAAAGCCGCCGCGCCGGTCGGCTCACCTTTCTGCCGCTGAACAAGATCCGCGGCAGTGGCTATAGCGCCGGCTCCTCGAGCCCCGGCTCCACGAGCCTCGGCTCCAGCAATTCCGCCGCCCTGCGGCGGGGGGAAGCGCCCGGCCCCGCTGGCGCCAATCCCTCTGGCGGGGGTCTGGTGGGGCGGGCCGTGGACCTGGTGCGCCACGAGCCGGTCTACGCCGAGGTGTTTCGCTACGTGTTCGGCGACACCCTGGTGTTTGGCGATCTCAGCAGCGCCCGCCGTGAATTGGGCCGCTGCCGGGCGGTGACCCTCGACGGGGAGCTGCTGGAGAAGAGCGGCGCCATGACCGGCGGCAGCCTGCAGCAGCGCAGTGGCCAGCTCAGCTTTGGTAGCAGCCCCGAGGGCGACGAGGCCGAACCGCTGCGCCGGCGCCTGCTGGAGCTGGGCGAGAGCCTGGTGGCCTGTCGGCGGCGGGAGGCGGAGCTGGCCCAGCAGCTGGAGGCCCAGCGCCCGGCGCTGCTGCAGCGCCAGCAGCGCCGGGCAGCCCTGGAGGCGGAGTACAAGGCTGCCGCCAGGGCCCTGGCCCCCCAGCAGCAGCGGCAGCAGCAGCTGGCCGAGCGCTTGGCCGCCCTGGCGGCGGCGATCGGCGTCGATGGCCCGCGCCAGGGGCAATTGGAGGCCCAGATCGCCCCGATGCTCAGCCGGTTGGCAGAACTGGAGGCGGCGGAAGCCCAGGCTGCCGGCTCGGGCGATGTCGCTCGCTGGCAGGGCCTGCAAAGGGAGTTGGAGGGCGCCGATGCCGCCCTCTCCGCCGCCCGCCAGCAGCGGGATGGCCTGCTGGCCGCCCGGCGGGAGCGCAGCCTGGCGCTGGAGCGTTGCACCACTGGCTTGCAGGCCCTCGATGGCGATGAACGGCGCCTGGTGGCGGCGGTGCAGGCGCTGGTGGCTGAACGGCAGCAGTGGAAACAGCAGCAGCAGCAAGACCAGCAGCAACGCACCGCCCTGGAGAGCCGCCAGCAGGAGCTGCAAACCCGTTTTGGCGAGCAGCGGCGCGCCCGGGATATCGCCGAAGCCCAGCTGGCCGACCGGCGTCAACAGTTGCAACAGCAGCAGTGGCAGCTGCAGCGGCTGGCCCAGGAACTGCTGGGGCTGCAGGAGGAGCGGCGCAGCGGCCCGCAGCGGCTGGAGCAGCTCCAGCGCCAGCTGCCCGATCCACCCCCCGCCATTCCCGAGTCGGTGCGGGCCGCTGGCCTGGAGGCCCTGCAGCGGGATCTGCACGCCATCCAGCAGCGGATGGAGGCTTTGGAACCGGTGAACATGCTGGCCTTAGAGGAGCTGGAACAGCTCGAGCAGCGGCTGGCCGAGCTGGATGAACGCCTCGAAGTGCTCAGCAAGGAGCGGCAGGAGCTGTTGTTGCGGATCGAAACCGTGGCCACCCTGCGCCAGGAGGCGTTCATGGAGGCATTTGTGGCTGTGGATGGCCACTTTCGCGAGATCTTCGCGGGGCTATCGGAGGGGGAGGGGCAGCTGCAGCTGGACAACCCCGAGGCGCCCCTGGAGGGGGGGCTCACCCTGGTGGCCCATCCCAAGGGCAAGGCCGTGCGGCGGCTGGCGGCGATGAGCGGCGGCGAGAAGTCGCTCACCGCCCTCAGCTTCCTGTTTGCCCTGCAGCGCTTTCGCCCCTCCCCCTTCTATGCCCTAGATGAGGTGGACAGCTTCCTCGATGGGGTGAATGTGGAGCGGCTGGCGGGGCTGATCGCCGCCCAGGCCGATGCCGCCCAGTTCCTGGTGGTCAGCCACCGGCGGCCGATGATCGCCGCCGCCAACCGCACCATCGGTGTCACCCAGGCCCGCGGTGCCCACACCCAGGTGGTGGGCATGCCCCCGGCTGCCTGATCGAGACCCCTTGATCGAGACCCCTTGATCGCGACCGCTCGATC